>CANJKG010000091.1 GCA_947474775.1 Caulobacteraceae bacterium
CTCCGGCATGCGCACCACGGCGGCCTCGAAGGCTTCCAGGTTGTCCTTGGACGGCAGGCTGAGTTTCACCGTGCAGTAGACTTCGAAGGTGAGGCCCAGCCGCTCTCGATCCAGGATGGTCACGCGGCGCAGGATGATGCCGGCCTCCTCCAGCCGCTTGATGCGCCGCCAGCAGGGACTGGACGACAGCCCAACGCGCTCGGCGAGGTCGGCCACCGACAGGCCGGCGTCATGCTGGATCAGGTCGAGGATCTTGGCGTCTATGGCGTCGATCGTTTCGGACACATGTTCCCTCAATGCCAGGGTTGAAGCGAAACTCATGCCTGGAAACATGGATTGGGGGGCATATATTGGCAAGCAATTGCGCCGAATCCATATGAAACTGCAGGGCTAGGGAGCGCCTGAAAGGAAGACATCGCGATGCGGCGCCTCGACGTGACGCTGGACGACAAGTTCCTCCGCACGGAGGGCCGGGTGTTCATCACCGGCGTCCAGGCGCTGCTCAGGGTTCTCCTCGACCAGAAGCGCCTGGACCAGGCCGCCGGGCTCAACACCGCGGGCTTCGTCTCGGGCTATCGCGGCTCGCCCCTGGGAGGGCTGGACCAGCAGGCGCATCGCGCCGGACAGCACCTGGCCGCCGCCGACATCGTCTTCAAGGAAGGCTTGAACGAGGACCTGGCCGCCACCGCCGTCTGTGGCAGCCAGCAGGCCAATCTATTCCCCGGCGCGCTTTACGACGGGGTGTTCGGCATGTGGTACGGCAAGGCTCCCGGTGTCGACCGTACTGGCGACGCCTTCCGCCACGCCAACTTCGCCGGGGTCTGGCCCAAGGGCGGGGTGCTGGCGGTGGCCGGCGACGACCCGCTCTGCAAGTCCTCCACCCTGCCGTCACAGTCGGAGTTCGCCTTCCAGGATCTGGAGATGCCGGTCCTGGCGCCCGCCGACGTGCAGGAGGTGCTGGACTTCGGCCTGGCGGGCTACGCCCTGTCGCGCTTCTCCGGGCTGTGGACAGCCATGATCGCGGTGGCCGACACCATGGACACCGGCGCCACCATCGACGTCTCCCTGGACCGCCACCGGGTCGTGACGCCCGAGGGTTTCCGCCTCCCGCCCGGCGGTGTCGGCATCCGGCTCAAGGACCAGCCGCTGGACAAGGAACGGCGCCTGCGCACCCTGAAGATCCCCGCCGCGCTCGCCTTCGCCCGCGCCAACCGCCTCGACCGTGTGGTCCTGCCCTCCACGCGCCCGCGTCTCGGCATCGTCACCCACGGCCAGGCCTATCGCGAGGTCGTCGAGGCCCTGTCCGCCATGGGCATCTCCGATGGGGAGGCCGGCGACCTGGGCGTGGCCATCTACAAGGTCGGCATGCCCTGGCCGCTGGAGCCCACGGGCCTGCGGGCCTTCGCCGCCGGGCTGGAGACCCTGCTGGTGGTGGAGCACAAGCGCCCGCTGGTGGAGACCCAGGCCCGCGCCATCCTCTACGACCTGCCGGCCCAGGCCAGGCCCCGGATCATCGGAAAGACCGACGAGTCGGGCCATCCGCTGCTGTCACAGCTGGGCGCCCTGTCGGTGGCCGAGGTGGCGCTGGCGATCTCCGACCGACTGCCCGGCGGGCCGCATATGGGGCGCGTGCAGATATTTCTCGACCGGGTGTCGGCCGCCTCCATGGCCGCCGTGACCCTAGCGTCGGACCAGCAGCGCAAGCCGTTCTTCTGTTCGGGATGCCCGCACAACACGTCCACCCGCCTGCCGGAGGGCTCCCGGGCGCTGGCGGGCATCGGCTGCCACTACATGGCCACCTTCGGCGACCCCGACACCGACCTCGCCAGCCACATGGGCGGCGAGGGCCTCACCTGGATGGGCGCTGCGCCGTTCACCAGCGAGACGCACCTGTTCGCCAACCTGGGCGACGGCACCTACACCCACTCCGGCTCCCTGGCGATCCGCGCCTCCGTCGCGGCCGGGACCAACATCACCTACAAGCTCCTGTTCAACGACGCCGTCGCCATGACCGGCGGCCAGGCGCCGGAGGGCGGCTTCACCGTCGCCCAGATCACCCGCCAGCTGGCCGCCGAGGGTGTCCGACGGATCGTGGTGGTGGCCGATGACGTCGTTCGCTACCGGGGCGTCACGGACCTGGCCGCCGGCGTCGAGGTGAAGCCCCGCGCCGAGCTGATGGCCGTGCAGAAGGCGCTGCGTGAAATCCCCGGGACCACCGTCCTGATCTACGACCAGGTCTGCGCCACCGAGAAGCGGCGTCGGCGCAAGCGCGGACTGGAGCCGCAGGCCGCCACGCGGGTTATGATCAACCCCCTGGTCTGTGAGGGCTGCGGAGACTGTTCCAAGGTGTCCAACTGCGTTTCGGTGGAGCCGCTGTCCACCGAGTTCGGCCGCAAGCGGAGGATCAACCAGTCCACCTGCAACCAGGACTATTCCTGCCTGGACGGCTTCTGCCCGTCGTTCATCACCCTGCAGGGCGCACAGAACGCCCACCGCGAAGCCAGGCCGGCGCTCACTGCCGAGTCCACGCCGCCTCCGGTCTTCGAGGCCTTCACCGGCGTGAGGAACATCGTCTTCACCGGCGTCGGCGGTACCGGCGTCACCACGGTCGCGGCTATCCTGGCCATGGCTGCCCATGTGGACGGCCGCGCGGCTTCGGTGGTCGACATGACGGGCATGGCCCAAAAGGGCGGCGCCGTCTTCAGCCACGTGCGCATCGGCCAGAGCGAGGACGAGGCGGTGAGTGGTCGCGTGCCCGCGGCCAGCGCCCATGTGCTGATCGGCTGCGACGTGCTGACGGCAGCGGGCGCGGAGACCATGTCGCTCTATGCCAAGGACCGCACGGTTGTGGTGGTGAACGCCGACTTCGCCCCCACGGCCGACTTCGTCACCGACCGTGACGCGCGTTTCGACGCCGACGCCCAGATTCGCCGGATCGCGGCGGCGGCGAAGTCGGTGGACGGCGCGCCCGCCCACAATCTCGCCGAGACCGAGCTGGGCGACGGGATCTACGCCAACATGATCATGCTGGGCTTCGCCTGGCAGAAGGGACTGGTCCCGGTCTCCAGCCGCGCGCTCTACCGCTCGATCCGGCTGAACGGGGTGGACGCGGAGGCCAACCTCCAGGCCTTCGAGCTCGGCCGCAGAGCCGCCCACGATCCGGCGGCGCGGGGGCCGCGCGAGAACGCCGGCCCGACACCGGAGAGCATGCCGCTGACGGAGCTGATCGCCCATCGCGCCCGCGAGCTCACCGCCTACCAGGACGCCGCCTACGCCCGGCGCTACCTGAGCCGGGTGGAGCGCGTCGCCACCGCAGAGGCGCTCCTGGGATCTGAGGCGCTCACCCGGGCGGCGGCGGTGAACCTCTACAAGCTGATGGCCTACAAGGACGAGTATGAGGTCGCCCGCCTCTACACGGACGGCCGCTTCGCCGATTACCGGTCGCGGACCTTCAAAGGCGGCAAGGCCAAGGTCCTGCTGGCCCCGCCGATCTTCTCGCCGAAGGATGCGGCAGGCCGGCCGAAGAAGATCGCGTTCGGCGGCTGGATGCTGGAGCTGGGCTTTCCGTTGCTGGCGAAGCTCAAAGGCCTACGGGGCGGACCGCTCGACCTTTTCGGCCACTCCCAGGAGCGCCGCACCGAACGCCGCCTGCTGGCCGACTACGAAGCCGGCCTCGTCCGCCTCACCCAGGGCCTCACCGCCGGGCGCCTGGCTCTGGCGGCGAAGATCGCCGCCATCCCGCAACAGATCCGCGGCTTCGGCCATATCAAGGACGCCTCGATCGGCCTTGCCGAGGCCGAGGCGGTGAAGCTTTGGGCGGAGTGGGAAGCGTAGAGCCCACCCTCACCCCACCCTCTCCCTCTCCGTTTCACTGGGGAGGGGAGGCGCCGAAAAACCCTCTCCCCCGCGCAGCGAGAGGGAGGGGGCTAGCGTTGTTGGATATCCCCTGCCCTTACTAATCACCAACAAAACTAGAACATTATCTCCCCGGGTTCCAAACTCGGCCCTGTCGCGTTAGCCCTTCCTCATGCCTGATTTCGATTTCGACGCAGTCGTGGTGGGCGCGGGCGCCGTGGGCCTCGCCTGCGGCTATGCGCTCTCCGAACGTGGCCTCACCGTGGCGGTGCTGGAGCAGGACGTCGCCATCGGCCAGGGCGTCTCCTCGCGCAATTCCGAGGTGATCCACGGCGGGCTCTACTATGAGCAGGGCTCGCTGAAAGCGCGGCTGTGCGTGGCCGGGCGGCGCGCGCTCTATAGGTTCCTGGACGCCCACCACGTGGCCTACGACCGCTGCGGCAAGCTCGTGGTGGCGACCGAGCCGGAGGATGTCGGGGCCCTGGAGGGCATCCTGGCGCACGCCATCGCCAACGGCGTCGACGGGATCGCGCCGATGACCCGCGCCGAGGCGCTGGCCCTGGAGCCCGACCTGCGCTGCGAGGCGGCGTTGCATTCGCCGCAGAGCGGGGTGTTCGACAGCCACGGCTACATGCTGGCCCTGGAGGGCGAGATCGAGGCGGCCGGGGGGGCGGTGGTGCTTTCAACCCCTTTTGAGGCGGCGACCCCGCTGGACGGCGGCGGCTTTTCCGTGCGCGCCGGGGGCGCCGAGCCCACCGCGCTCACCTGCCGCTACCTGGTCACTGCGCCGGGGCTGTCGGCGCAAGGGGTGGCGGCGCAAATCGAGGGTTTCCCGCAGGGCCAGATCCCCGAGGTCCACTTCGGCAAGGGGATTTACTTCCGCCTCAAGGGCAAGGCGCCCTTCGCCCGGCTGATCTATCCGCCGCCGATCCACGGCGCCCTTGGCACCCACTACCGCCGCGACCTTGGCGGCCAGGCGGTGTTCGGCCCCGACCTGCACTATGTGGACGCGCCGGACTACACGGTCGACCCAAACGCCGCCGGCGACTTCTACCGCTACATCCGCAAGTTCTGGCCCGGGCTGCCGGACGGGGCGCTGGCGCCCGACTACGCCGGGATACGCCCAAAGCTGCACGGCCCGGACGAGCCGCAGCCCGACTTCCGCATCGACGGCCCGGAGACCCACGGCATCGACGGCCTGGTCGCCCTGTTCGGCATCGAAAGCCCCGGACTCACCTCGTCGCTCGCGATCGGCGACGAGGCGGCGGCGCGGCTGGGGTTGTAATCCTCTACTGCCAGACCCCGGTCGGCATCTGCAGGCCCTCGAGGTCGGCCGGGTCGATGCGGGCGGGCGGGGTCAGGCCGAGGCTCTCGACCACCTGCAGCATCTGGCGCGTGTGCTGGGCGACCGAACACAGCATGGTCTGCATCAGCTGGGCCGTGGTCCGCTCGCCATAATGGGCCATGATGACCCGGGAAAGATCGGCCTCCGGATGGGCCTTGCCCCAGACACGGATGTCCTTGGCCAGTAGCTCGGCCTGCATGACGACCCGGTAAAGCGGCGTCGCCAGGTCCACCTCGCCGAACGCCGTCTCCTCGCCATCGATCCTGAGGGCGCCTTCCCCGGCGTCCACCGCGAACCTGAAGCCCATCTCGTAGGTCCCGTCGGCGGCCAGCGCCAGGCGGTGGAACTTCTCGCCGTGGCCGGTGAGGTGGATGAACAGCGACTTTGTGGTGCAGTGCGGGATGTAAGGTGTGCCGTCGCGCATGAACAGGAAGGGCGCCTTGAAGCCCTCCATTGTGGGAGTCGGGTCGTCGTGCCGGGCCTTGGGGACCAGCGAGGCCGCCTGGGCGGCCACCTCCAGGATGCGGGACATGCGGGCGCAGAGCTCGCCGGAGGAGAGGATCCGGGCCTCGCCGGCCCGCTTGCCGCTGAGGCCGAGGAGGGCGTCGATGCGCGTCAGGTCGAAGCCATTCTCCCAGCGGTCGCCCTTGCGCACCACCGGCAGACCGCCGATCCCGCGCTTCTTCATGTCCTCCAGGGCGTCGAGGTCGTCCATCAGGTTGACGGCCTCGAAGGCGACGCCGTTGGTGGCCAGGTAGCCCTTCAGCCGCGTACAGTTACCGCAGCCGGGAATCCAGTAGAGGGTGACGGTTTCGGTGGCGGCTTCGAGGGTGGCGGTCGACATCGCGATATCCTCCTCAGGAAGCCTTCACGGTACGTCCGACGGGCGAGTTCCGGCAAGGCCGCTTCTACTTCGGCGCCACCCGGATCACCCGGCCCTTGTCGCTGTCGGTGGCGATGTAGAGGGCGCCGTCCGGCCCCACGACCACATCGCGGATGCGTTCCTTGAGCTCGCCCAGCAGCCGCTCCTCGCCCACCACCTTCTCGCCCTTCAACACCAGCCGGGTCAGCCGCTGGTCCTTCAGACCGCCGATGAACAGGCTGCCCTTCCAGGCCGGGAACAGGTCGGCGGTGTAGAAGGCCATGCCCGAGGGCGCGATCACCGGGTCCCAGTAGTAGACCGGCTGCTCCATGCCCGCCTTCTGGGTGATCCCCTCGCCGATCTTCGGGCCGATGTACTCGATGCCGTAGGTGATGGTTGGCCAGCCGTAGTCGCGGCCCTTTCGGGTGATGTTGAGCTCATCGCCGCCACGCGCGCCATGCTCGTTGGTCCACAGCTCGCCGGTGGCGGGATTGAGCGCCGCGCCCTGGACGTTGCGCTGGCCGAGGGACCAGATCTCGGGCTTCACGCCGGGGCGGTTCACGAAAGGGTTGTCAGCGGGGATGGAGCCATCCGTCCTTATACGGACGACCTTTCCCAGCGTCCCGTCCAGCCGTTGAGCCTGCATGCGGCCGGCAAGGATGGAGCGCTCGCCGGTGGTGACGAACAGGGTCCCGTCGCGGGCGAACACCAGGCGCCCGCCATAGTGCGCGCCCGATTCCAGGGAGGGCGTCTGGCGCCAGATCACGCGGACGTCCTCCAGCTTCCCGCCGGCGCCCTCTTGCACGAGCTTGGCGCGCCCCACGGCGGTGTGATTGCCGCCCGCCGGATCGGGTTCGGAGAAGGCGAAGTAGATGAGGCCGTTGGCGGCGAAGGCCGGGTCGACAGCGAGGCCCAGAAGGCCGCCCTGCCGCTGGGCGTCGATCTTCGGCAGGCCGGCGGTGATTGGCGCAGAGACCTTGCCGTCCTCGAAGATGCGCAGGGCTCCGGCCTTCTCGCTGATCAGCAGGGCGCCGCCTGGCAGGAACGCCAGCCCCCACGGCTTGCCCAGGTTCTCCACCAGCACCGTGGCCTGATAGGCGACCTTGCTCGTCACTTCCGGCGCGCGGGCCTGTTCGGGGAAGGCCGGCTGGTAGGACGGCGCGTTGGGCGGACTGGTGGAGACGGGCGCGGAGCTCACCCGCCCCCCAGGGGCGCAGGCCGTCAACAGCGTCAGGGTCGCGATCAGGATCGGTCTGTTCATGAAGGTCTCCTCGCGCTCCCGAACTGGCTCGGGTCTTAGATCGTTCCGACCAGGCTAGCCATGGCCTCGTCGGGCGCCGCGCCTTCCAGATGGGTCAGAGCCCAAAGGGCGAAGAACAGCATTGGCCAGCGCTTCGCTCCCTTCGTGGCCAGGAACCTTGGCCCGGCATCGTCGCCCAGCATCTCGCGGACGGCGGCGACGTCGCCGATGCGCCTGGCGACGTCAGTGGCGCGGGGCGCGATCCAGGCGCCCACCGGGACAGTGAAGCCCTGCTTGCGCGCCCAGGGTTGGGCGGCCGGGCAGGCCGTCTCCAGCCACTTCCGCAACAGCCACTTGCCGTAGCGGCGGCGCACCTTGAACCGGTCGGCAAGGGTGAATGCGAACCCCGCCACCTCCGGATCGAGGAACGGCGTGCGGCCCTCCAGACCATGCGCCATCAGGCAGCGGTCGAGCTTCAGCAACAGGTCGTTGGGCAGCCAGGTGGCGATGTCCGCCCACTGCGCCAGCTGTAGCCGAGATAGCCCGGCTGGCGCCCTGGCCTGGGCCCGCCAGCCGTCCAGCACCTGGCTATCTGCCCCCCGAGGCTCGGCGGGCCGCCCACCCAGCCATGCAGGCCGCAGCGCCCGGCGGTATCGGCCATAGCCGCCGAACAGCTCATCGCCACCTTCGCCGGTGAGCACGACGGTGAGCGCGCCCTTGGCCGCCTCTGCGAGCTTCCAGGTGGGCAGGGCCGCATAGTCCGCCGTCGGATCGTCCATCGCCCGGGCCACCTGCGGCGCGATCCGCCAGAAGTCCGCCTCGCCGAACCGGGTCTGGCGCCAGTCCAGGTCCAGCGCGCGCGCGACCCGTTCCGCCTGCGCCCGCTCGTCCGCCGCGCCGGGCGCATCGAAGCCGCAGGTGAAGGCGGTCACTGGCCGCGTGTTCAGCCGGGCCATCACGGTGGCGATGGCGGTGGAGTCGATCCCGCCGGAAAGGAAAAGGCCATAGGGGACGTCGGCGCGCTGGTGAACGCTGACGCTGTCCTCCAGCACCGCGTCGAGGCGGCGAAGGAGCGTGGCCTCGTCTTGAGGCGTCTCGGCGGTTGGCGGCGCGCGCCAGGGTCTCCGCCGGCTCTCGACGATCCGCCCGTCGCGGACCTCGGCGACCTCGCCAGGCGCCAGCCGGCGCACGCCCTTCAGGAGGGTGCGCTCGCCCAGAGCATAGTTGAGCTCCAAGAGTTCGCGCGCGGCTCCGGCGTCCAGTTCGGGCGGGAGCAAACCTGCCGCCTGGAACGCCCGCGGCTCGGAGGCGAAGGCCAGGCTTCCTGCCTGCTCCACCACATAGAGCGGCTTGATCCCGAACGGGTCGCGCACCAGCCAGGCGCGGCCGTCCGCGCCCAGCAGGCAGAAGGCGTACATCCCCCGCAGCCGCGCGAAGGCGGCCGGCCCCTCGCGGGCGTAGAGGTGCAGCAAGGGCTCGAAGTCGGATCCCGTGGCCAGCGACCCCTCCAGCCCGAATTCCTGCGCCAGCTCCCGGTAGTTGTAGATCTCTCCGTTGCCGATCACCGTGGAGCCGGCCGCGTGCAGCGGCTGCCAGCCGCCCTCCAGGTCGATGATCGACAGCCGCGCGTGGGCCAGCGATCCGCCGGGCAGCCGCTCGACACGGATTCCATCCGGCCCGCGATGCGCCAGGGTGCGGATCATCGCCTCCACGTCGCCATCGCGGCCCAACAGACCGGCAATGCCGCACATCAGCCGGCCCCGAGGTCGGCGAAGAGCGACATCCAGCGGGCCACGACTGCGGCCTCGGAGAACTCCGCCTCCACCCGCTCCAGCCCCTTCTCCAACAGGGCGCTGCGAAGCATCGGCTCGGCCAGCAGGCGGCGCACGCCTGCGGCCAGGGCGTCGGCGTCGTCGATCGGAACCAGCAGACCATCGGCGCCGTCCTCGATCAGGGCGGCTGGGCCCTGGCTGGCGGCGGCCACTACGGGCAGGCCGTGCGCCCAGGCCTGGATCACCACATTGCCCAAGGGCTCGTAACGCGAGGGGAACACACAGACGTCGGCCGCCCTGTAGAGCGCCGAGGGATCGGCCCGCCAGCCCAGGAACCGCACGCGATCCGCCACCCCCAGCGCGCCGGCGAGGCTCTTCAGCTTGGCCTCCAGCGGTCCCGAGCCGGCGATCCAGAGGTATGTCTGCGGGAGTTGCGCCAGGACGGCCAGGGTCACATCGTGCGCCTTGGCCTCATGCAGCCGGCCCATGGCCAGCATTAGCGGTGCGTCGGCCGGGGTGTCCAGGCTGGCCCGGTCCAGGGGCTCGCCTTCCGGCGGCGCGGCGGCGAAGTTGGGGATGCAGGTGACCCGGCCCGCCGGCCAGCCCTGGCGCACCACCCAGTCGGCGATGTCCTCGGTATTCGCCACCAGGGCCTCGAAGCCCCGATAGTATTTGAGGCTGTAGTAGCCCCCCAGCCGCCCGATCCGCGCCCAGGGACCCTTCGGGGTATGCCGCGCCGCCCGGTTCATCCAGGCCACCGCCACGCGGGCGTCCTGCGCCCTCGCGAAGCCGCCGACCCCAGGCCGCGTCAACAGGTCGAGCGGGCCGCCGAACGATCGCACATCCAGGGGAATGCCCGCCGCCCGAAGCGCCGCTTCGCGGCCGACATGGGCGCGGATCGCGGCGGCCTGGGCCGCGCCGGCGCGTTGCAGGGCCGCCAGCAGGTCGACGAAATAGGTTTCGGCCCCGCCTTCGCCCGCAGATCCCAGGAGGTGGAGCACGCTCATCGCGGCGGCGACCTTAACCGCGCCGGGCCCAGCTCCCAAGCGGCTTGAAGCGATGGGCGCCAAACCCTATAACCCGCGCCTTCCGCGGGGCGACCACGCGGTATGCCTCGGCTTCGGGGCTGGGTAGCTCAGATGGTTAGAGCGGTGGATTCATAACCCACAGGTCGGCGGTTCGATCCCGCCCCCAGCTACCACACCAGCCGGACCCAACGCTATGATGGGCCACGGGTTGTCGGGACGGCTCCGGGGGTCTATCCGAAAACTGGATGTCTGTTCAGCGCTGCTTCGCGCTCCAGCCGCCACCGCACAAGACGGACACCGGGGGGATGTGAGCCTTGCAGGCAAGGCCGGTCGGTTGCGTGTCGCGCGCGTTCTCGCCGATCCGGGGGCTCGGCGCCCTCGCCATGGCCGCCGTGGCGATCCTGGCGCCAGGGCGGGCGGCCGCCCAGCGCGCCGGGGAGAACCTGGTCACCT
This sequence comes from Caulobacteraceae bacterium, assembly GCA_947474775.1. Taxonomy (GTDB): domain Bacteria; phylum Pseudomonadota; class Alphaproteobacteria; order Caulobacterales; family Caulobacteraceae; genus Phenylobacterium. Next base: position 10,556 of record CANJKG010000091.1, read on the forward strand.
CGGCCGACGACGCCTTCGGCTCGGCCTACGGCCAGGAGAAAATCGGCCTCTACACCGACGATGACGTGCGCGGCTTCAGTCCCCTGAAGGCCGGCAACATGCGCATCGAGGGCGTCTATTACGACCAGGTCGCCGCCCTCAACAGCCGAGCCCGAACCGGCAGCGTGATCCGGGTGGGCATAGCCGCCGTCGATTTCCCATTCCCCGCGCCCACAGGAATCGTCGACTATCGCCTGCGCCCGGCCGGCGACAAATTGGTGGTGAGCGGGGCCTTCGTCCGCCAGTCCTACGAAGGCTACAGCTTCGAGCTCGACATCCAGGCGCCGCTGGCGCCCGGCCGCTTCACCCTGGCCGGCGGCCTCAACTACGACCACCAGGAGAAGGTGGACGGGGCCTCGGTGGAGTTCGTGGCCCTGGGCCTCGTCCCGCGCCTGTACCTCGACGCCGGGGACATCACCCCTATGATCGCCATCTACACCACCCGCCACGGCGACGCCCGCCCGGTGGTCGCCGCGGCCGGACCCTACCTGCCGCCATTGCCCGAGGCCCGGCGTTACCTGGGCCAGTCGTGGTCCGAGCAGAAGGCCAACAACACCAATATCGGCGGCAGCACGCGGATGCGGCTGGGCGAGGCCTGGTCCATGCGCGCGGGCCTCTATTTGTCGCAGTTCGACAAGTTCGAGAACTTCTCCGAGGTGTTCACGATCACCGACCCCACGGGCCGCGGAACCCACCGGGTCGACGCCGACCCCCGGCAGGTCAGCCGCTCCCTTGCCGGGGAGGTCCAGCTCTTCTGGGATGGTGGCGACCGACGGCTACGCCATCGCGCCATCTTCATGATCCGCGGCCGCGACCGGCTCAACGAGTCCGGCGGATCAGCCACGCTCCAGCTGGGTCCTGTTGTCCTGGGTGAGCCGGATCCGGAGCCGGAGCCGGTGTTCCGATACGGCGGGGTGAACCAGGGGCGGATCAAGCAGATCACCGGCGCGGCCGGCTATGCCGGCCGGCTGGAGGGTGTCGGCCAGATCAATATCGGCC
>CANJKG010000092.1 GCA_947474775.1 Caulobacteraceae bacterium
GCGCCCTTCACCTTCTCGCCGATGGAGCGCACGCCGCCCCAGTAGGTGCCGATGCCGCCGCCGTTGGAGGCCAGGTGGACGTTCTCGTTCCAGACGCTCTGGATGCCGTCCAGGCTGTCGGGCACGGCGTTGAGGAAGCAGGAGATCGGCAGGCCGCGGCCGGCGCCGCCGTTGGACAGCACCGGCGTGGCCGGCATGAACCACAGGGCCGACATGTAGTCGTAGATCCGCTGGGCGTGGTCGGCGTCGTCGCAATAGGCGGTGGCCACCCGGGCGAACATGTCCTGGTAGGACTCGCCGGCCAGCAGGTAGCGGTCCTCCAGCGTGGTCTTGCCGAAATCCGTCAGGTAGGCGTCGCGGCTGGGATCGGTCTGGACCTTGCGGACCAGCTGCAGGACGGGACGCGCGGGCGCCGCAGCCGCAGACGGGGCCGACACACCGGTGACTTCGATCTTCGCAGCTTCACTCATTGTCCCGAACCCTGCCTCCAAGACGGCGGCCCCCTCAAGAGGCCTGCGCCTTGCTCCCCCAACATGTTGTGGGCGCATGCGCCGAACAACCCACATATGGGGACATGAGCCCTAATGACTCGTCAATGAGGGCGGCCATTCGGCGCCCAGATTTTTTCGTGAATCAAACCTTAACGCAGGCGCGCCTTCCCTAGGGGAAGAAAGCGCAGGGGCCTCTTCGGCGCCGCGCCCCTCACGACACTGTGAACGCAGGCCGCCTCAGTTGCGGGCCGCGGAGATGACCGCGCGGCACGCCTCCGCCATCCGCGTCGCGGCGACCTTCGGCGGCAGTGCCTTGAGGTCATCGGAGCCGACTTCGACGCAGAAGCGCACCTCCGGCGCGATGCGGTGGACGATCTCCAGGAGACCGCGCAGGTCGAACTCGCCCTGGCCAGGCTCAGGGCGGAAACGGCCCACCTCCTCCATGGGATCGGCGACCTGCGGGGTGAAGAAGCCGTCGTTGATCTGGACGGCCTCCAGCAGCTCTCCCGGCAGGCGGGCGAGCAGGTCGAGGTCGGGCGCCCCGCGGAAGAAGTGCCAGCAGTCCAGCACGATGCCGAGGTTCCGGCGATCCGCGGCGGCGACCACCTGCCAGGCGGTCCCGAGGTCGCGCAGGGTCGTGAAGGCCACGAACTCGAGCCCGATGCGGGCGCCCGACGCCGCGGCGCGGTCGCAGGACCGCGCGAGGCGTTCGGCGGCCTCGTCGACATCGCCGTCGAACCCCGACGGCGCCCCGATCATCCGTGCGCCGAAGACGTCGGCCAGGGCGAGGAGCCGGTCGAGGGCGGCGTCGGAGCGCGCGCGGTCGGCCCCCTGCAGCACGTTGTAGTAGGACCAGACCTCCCGGACGGCCACGCCGTTGGCCCGGCAGGCCGCCAGCATCTCGGCGTCGGTCTCTCCGCGCTCGCGGAACGCCCGGTGCCGCCCGAAGTCGAGCGCCAGGCCGGTGACCCCGGCGGCGGCCGCCGCCTCCACCCGATCGCGGAAGCGCTCGGTGTCGAGGGTGGAGTGGCAGAAGGTGAGATCGGGTCGTGTCATGGGTGCGAGGCCTCGGCAGGACGGGGTCAGCCACGGAGAGCGTCCACATAGCCCCCGCCGTCTGATAGTCGACTGTTATCCTGCCGCCGCTGTCCTCCGGGAAGGCGGGCTTCAAGCAGTTGATCATGGGGCTCGGGATGGCTCCGCGCTTTCGGTGAGTTGGCGACAGACGAGTCGACGTCGACCCTTCCACCCCGGCCGTCCTTCGACGCGCCCAAATGCAAGGAGCCCGGCCTTTCGGCCGGGCTCCCGCAAGTTCCGACGGATCCGTCGGCGATCGGGATCAGAAGTTGATGTCGATCGTCGAACGGCGGTTGAGCGGTTCCTTGACGCCGTCGCCGGTGGCGACCGCGGGCATGGTCTCGCCCTTCCAATCCACAGACAGGGCCGTCTGGGCCACACCGGCGCCCACCAGGGCGTCGGCGACGGCCTTGGCGCGGCGTTCCGACAGGCGGACGTTGTAGGCCGGGGAGCCGGAGGTGTCGGCGTGTCCGACCACCACGACCTGGGTGGCCTTGCCGCCGTTGGCGTAGCTGGCCGCTTCGCTGATCACCGACTGGGCTTCCGGCGTCAGCACGTACTGATCGAACGGGAAGTAGACGATGAACTGCTTGGCCTCATAGGCCGCGGCCGGCGCTTCCGGAGGCGGAGGCGGAGGCGGAGGCGGCGGGGGAGGCGGCGGAGGAGGCGGGGGCGGCGGCGGCGGCGGCGGCGGCGGCGCCGCGAAGGAGAACCGCATGCCGATGGTTACCGACTGGTCCTCCATGTTGCCCGTGAAGGTGCCCGGTTGCAGGCCGCCCGCGGCGCTGCCGACGCTGACGAACTCAAGGTCCGACCCGCTCAGGTAGCGGTAGGTCAGGTCGATCTTCAGCTGGTCCGTGGCCCGCCACGCCAGGCCCGCGATGGCCTGATAGGCGAAGGCGGTGTCCTTGTCGTCGATGCTCAGGTTCTGGATCGCCGGGTTCGCGGCGCTGATCGTGCCGGTCACCGTGGTGAACTGGCCGATAAGGTCGGTCCGGGTGCGGTTGAAGCCCGCGCCGGCGCCCAGGAAGGGGCTGATGGCTGCGTCGGGGGCGAAGTCGTAGATGAGGTTACCCATCAGCGTCCAGGTCTTGAATTCGCCGGCCGGACTGCCGCAGACCTGAGAGGCGGCGGTGCGCGTGACACCGGCGGTGCAGAGACCGATGATCGATCCGGTGGTGGAGCCGCGCACGACGTCAATGTCGCCGCCGCGGTAACCGAGTTCGAGCTCGACCCGCCAGTTGCTGGAGAACTGGTAGCCCAGGCGGCCGAAACCAGCCCAGTCGTCCTTCTGGCTGAAATCCCAGACATGGGGCTGACCGTTGGCGGCGTTGGCCGACGAGGTCATCTTGGCGTCGTCAGGCCAGTGCCATCCGATGTCGACTGCGCCGTACCAGCCGACTTGCGCGGAGGCGGCGGACGCCGCGAAGACCGCGGCCACGGCGGCTCCCGCCAGGAGTTTCAACTTCATAATCAGAGCCCTCTTGTTATGCCCAAAGCTGCGGCCATTTGACCCAGCTCTTCTATATCAAGGCGGACTGATCGCGTAAGTGTTGGGAAGCCACACTCCTCACGCAATTTTATCCACCCACGCGAAAATTAGTCCAGGTGCCGCCGGGCTTTGGCCCGCACGAACCCAAAACACTGATTTCCGAATCACTTAGGCTCGACCAGAACGCGCCCGAACCCCGGCGAGCCGCGCTTTGGCGGCCCGGGAGTTTTACTTGCGAATGCCATGATCCGTCGCGATCCAGCCGCGCCCGCGCGCCGAACGTACCGGCCTTTCGGTCGTGGATGGAAACGCCCCGCGTCATAGCCCCTCCGTCGCGGGTTCTGGCCCACTCAGTTCCATCAACGTCATCGTCACGCTTCGGTTCCCACCGCGAGGAGATTTTTCAGATTTCGTCGAAGCGACGTTGAGCGCCAGGCTTCAGGCGGCCGGGCCTCGCCGGTAGCGTCGCGCCCGGCCGCCCAGGGAGTGGGGCCCGTTGAGCGCGGCGCGGAATTCGTCGCGGCGCTCATGGATGGAGGCGATGATCAGGCCCATGGGGACGCCCATCTCCACCAGCAGCGCCTCGGAGAGCTGCAGGCTGGCCTCCACGGTCTCCGGCACTGCGTCGGTCACCCCCAGGTCGTAGAGCCGCTGGGCGTGGCGCGCATCGCGGGCGCGGGCGACGATGGTGAGGTCCTTTCTGAGTTCGCGGGCGACGGCGACGACGGCTTCCGCGCCCTCGGGATTGTCCATGGTCACCACCAGGGCCGGAGCATCGGCCAGGCCGCAGCGCTGCAGGAACTCCGGCCGCGAGGCGTCGCCGAAATAGATGCTCTCCCCGGCGCGGCGGCCGGCCTCCACCAGCCGCGGATCCTGGTCCGCGCCCACCCAGGGGATCTCGTGGCGGCGCAGCATCTCGCCCACCAGCTTGCCCACCCGTCCGTAGCCCACCACCAGAACGCGAGCGCCGGCCGCCGAGGTGGATCCGGCCTCCGCCGGTTCCGCCTCGGCGGGCGGCTCGGACGGAGCGATCCGCCGGCCGCCGAGCCGGGCGCCGACGGCGGCCAGCAGGGGTATGCTGATCATCGACAGGGTCGAGGCCACCAGCACCGACTGGCCCAGGGTGCGCGGCACGATGCCCTCGTCCATCGCCTGGGCCAGGATGACGAAGGCGAATTCGCCGCCGCCCGCCAGCAGCAGGGCGGTCTCGGCGGCGGCGCGTGTCTGCAAACCGAATACCCGGGCCAGGCCGAACACCACCGTGGCGTTGAGGCAGATCAGGCCGATCGCGCCGGACAGGATCGCCAGGGGCCGGTCGGCGAGCAACGGCAGGTTCAGCCCGATACCCACCGAGAGGAAGAACAGGCCGAGCAGCAGGCCCTTGAACGGCTCGATGGTGATCTCGACCTCGTGACGGAACTCGGTCTCCGCCAGCAGCAGGCCGGCGATGAAGGCCCCCAGGGGCATGGACAGGCCCACCAGCGCGCTGATCATGCCGGCGCCGATCACCACCAGCAGGCAGGCGGCCATGAACAGTTCCTCGCTCTTGGCCTTGGCCACCGAGCGCAGCATGGGCCGCAGAGCCAGCCGGCCGATCACCAGCAGCAGCACCAGGCCCAGCACCGCCGGCGCGAAGGACGTGAGGAGGCTTGCGGTGAAGGTCTCGCCGGACTTGCGGCCCATGAGCGCCAGGGTCACCAGGATCGGGGCGACAGCCAGATCCTGGAACAGCAGCACTGAGAACGTCGCCCGCCCGGCCAGGGAATGCTGGCGCTTCTGCTCGGTGAGGATCGGCATGACGATGGCGGTGGACGACAGAGCCAGCGCCGCGCCGATGGCGAGCGCCGTCCCCGGCGGCTGGCCCATCGCCAGGGTGACGGCCGCGGTCGCGCTGAGGCACAGCGCCACCTGCAGGGCGCCCAGGCCGAACACCAGCCGGCGCATTCGCTTCAGGCGCTCCCAGGAGAGCTCCAGGCCGATCATGAAAAGCAGGAAGACCACTCCGAATTCGGCGAGCTGGGACACCTCCTCGGGATTGTCGATGGTGATCGCGCCGAGCAACGGCATGCTGCCGGCGAGCGCGCCCAGGCCGTACGGGCCCAGCAGGACGCCGGCCGCCAGGAAGCCGATGATCGGGCTGATCTTCCAGCGCCGGAACAGGGGGACGATGATCCCCGCCGTGGCGAGGAACAGGACGACATCCTTGTATTGGCCGGGCTCGACGGGGCCTGTCATCCGTTCTCCAGTTCGAAGCGCGGAGTATGGGGCTTCGCGGCCGCTTGCGGAACAGCGGCCGCGTCAAATGCCGCATCGGCGCCACGATGGTCAGGGAGAAGGCGCCCGAGGGGCCCCCGATGGCTGGGGGTCCGTCAAGATTGTAATGGACCGGATGGCCGCCACCCGGCTCATTGTGGCGTGCGACCCCTGAGCGTTCGAGGATCTCAACACCATGAAGACTGTCTGGCTGGGCGCCGTCGCGGCGGCCGCGCTTTCGACCTCCGCCTTCGCCGCCGGGCCGGACCCCGCCGCTGACCTGTCGAAGGCGCCGCGCATGGGCCCCTGGGGCTTCGGCCTCGACGGGCGCAATCCCGCCGTGCCGGCCGGCCAGAGCCTCTTCCTGCACGCCAACGGCGGCTATCTGGACCGGCTGGAGATTCCAGCCGACCGCTCCCGGTACGGCGCCTTCGACGCCCTGGCCGAGCTTTCGCAGAACCGCATGCGCGCGGTGACCGACAAGGCCGCCGCCCGGCCCGGCGCCTCGGGCCCCAGCGGCAAGGTGGGCGCGCTCTACCGCAGCTTCATGGACGAGGCTCGGGTGGACGCCCTGGGCGCCAAGCCCCTGTCCAGGGACCTGGAGCGGATCCGCGCGGCCAAGTCCCAACAGGACATCGCCGCCCTGATGGGCGCCTCGATGAGCGACTTCGGGTTCTCGGCCTTCTCGCTCGCCATCTTCGACGACGCCAAGTCGCCCATGCGCTATGCGGTCTACGCCGGCCAGGCCGGATTGGGATTGCCGGACCGCGACTATTACCTCGTGGACCGCTTCGCCTCGCAGAAGGCGGCCTACGGAGCCTATGCGACCAAGCTGCTAACCCTCGCCGGCTGGCCGCAGCCGGAGGCGGCGGCCAAGGCGATCCTGGCGCTGGAGACCGAAATCGCCCAGGTGTCCTGGACACGGGCCGAGCGGCGGGACGACGACAAGACCTACAATCCCTATGCGGTGGGCAAGCTTGCGGCCTATGCGCCGGGCTTCGACTGGGCGGCGTTCCTGAAGGGCGCGGGCCTGGAGAAGGTCGACCGGGTGATCGTCGCGGAGAACACCGCCTTCCCCAAGATCGCCGCGATCTACGCCAAGACGCCGGTGGACACCCTGCAGGCCTGGATGGCCTTCCGCCTTGCGGACAACGCGGCGCCCTACCTCGCGGCCGACTTCAACAAAGCCCATTACGAGTTCCGCCAGAAGACCCTGTCGGGCCAGCCCGAGCAGCAGCCGCGCTGGAAGCGAGGCGTCACCCTGGTGGACAACCAAGTCGGCGAGGCGCTGGGCAAGCTCTATGTCGACGCCTACTTCCCGCCGGAGAGCAAGGCGAAGATGGAGGCTCTGGTTGGCGACATCCTCACCGCCATGAAGGGCCGTATCGAGGGCCTCGACTGGATGGAGCCGGCCACCAAGGCCAGGGCGCTGGAGAAGCTCGCCACCTTCACCGTGAAGATCGGCTATCCCGACAAGTGGCGCGACTATTCGGCCCTGAAGCTTAGCGACAAGGACCTCTACGGCAATGTGGAGCGGGCCTTCGCCTTCGAGTGGAGCCGCCAGGTCGCGCGCCTGGACCAGCCGGTGGACCGCAGCGAATGGGGCATGACGGCGCCCACCATCAACGCCTACTATTCCCCCACCAAGAACGAGATCGTCTTCCCCGCCGCCATCCTGCAGCCGCCGTTCTTCGATCCCGACGGGGACCCGGCGATCAACTATGGCGGCATCGGCGGGGTGATCGGCCACGAGATCACCCACGGCTTCGACGACCAGGGCCGCAAGTACGGCGGCGACGGCAGCCTGAGGGAGTGGTGGACGCCGGCCGACGCCGCCAAGTTCCAGGCCCAGGCCACCCGGCTCGGCCAGCAGTATTCGGCCGTGGAGGTGCTGCCCGGCGCCCACATCAACGGCGAGCTCACCATGGGCGAGAACATCGCCGACCTGGGCGGCCTCACCCTGGCGCTGGCCGCCTACCGAATCTCGCTGAAGGGCCAGCCGGCGCCGGTGCTGGACGGGCTGACCGGCGACCAGCGGGTGTTCCTGGGTTGGGCGCAGGTCTGGCGGGGCAAGTACCGCGACGACCGCATGCGTCAGCAGCTGGTCACCGACCCGCACTCCCCGCCGCAATACCGGGTGGACGTGCCGGTCCGCAACATCGACGCCTTCTACCAGGCCTTCGGCGTAAAGCCCGGCGACGCCATGTATGTGGCGCCGGAGCAGCGGGTGCGGATCTGGTGAGGCCGGGTTCCTTCTCCCATCGCGGAGAAGGGAATGTTTTGACATCGTCGTCAAAAATAGGCTGTGGCCCGAAAAATTTGGCCCGCCGCGGGGATAGACGCGGCGGGCCAGATTTGAGCGTTCGCTCTGATTATAGGGCGTTTCCTCCCCGAAACGCCGGAGACTTCGGGACTAGCGCCGTCTTGTCTCTCGCCGGGTGAAAGAACTGCAATTTCCAGGGCGAGTCAACGGGCCGTCACAATGTTGCCTGGCAAAGGCCGCGAGAAACTCTCCGCCTGTGTGATTTATACCCTCACTTTTTGATGAGAATGTCAGAAATCGCGCCCTTCAACTCTATAAATGACGCGCACGTCACTTCGAACACATGGTCAGGACGCGACACGGCCACGGGGCCCAGTCCCGCCTGCGTCAACGCCGCCGCGTGCTCGCGGATCACCGCCTCGTCCACCAGCAGGCCGTCGGGCCGGCGCGAGGCGCCCTCCGCCACCAGTCTGTCGACCACGGACTTTTCCCTCATCCCGGCCTCTCTCGCTTCTCCGGCAGGCCAGCTGAGAGTTGCCCGCCCTAGCGCGGCCGCGCGGGCCTCGACGGCCCGCAGCAGGCGTTCGGCCGCGGCAAGCTGCGCCGGGGTCCAGGTCGCCCGCAGGCTGGCCGCCAACTGGGCCTGGCTCCGCAGGATCACCCCATCAGCCAGCACCTTCAGCCCGTTGGCCGCCAGCGTCGCGCCGGTGCTGGTGATGTCGACCACCAGCTCCGCTGTCCCGGCCGCCGGCGCGCCTTCCGTGGCGCCGGCCGATTCGGTGATCCGGTAGTCGCTCACCCCATGACGGGCGAAGAAGGCCCGCGTCAGGGTCAGGTACTTGGTGGCCACCCGCATGCGCCGGCCGGTGCGGACCAGGTGCTCGTGGGCGACCTCCTCCAGGTCGGCCATGGTGTCCACGTCGAGCCAGCTCTGGGGGGCGGCCACCACCACGTCGGCGCGGCCGAAGCCGAGCGCGCGTAGTAGCATGGCGCGGCCGGTCAGGTCCTCGCCACGCTCGCGCAGCAGGTCTTCCCCGGTGACGCCCAGGTGGATGTCTCCGGCGTCGATGGCGTCGGCGATGGCGCCCGCCGACAGCAGCCGAACCTGGACGCCGTCCAGGCCCTTGAGCCCGGCCATGTAGCCGCGGGAGCCGCCGGTGACCTTGAGCGGCAGGCCGCAGTCGGACAGCCATTCCTCCACCTGCTCCTTGAGCCGGCCCTTGGAGGGGATGGCGACGATCAGGGGGCCGCTCATGCCGCGCCTCCGGAGAAGGCGCGCCACGGCCGCACCATGCAGCCCACCGCCCGGCCGTTGCGGGGACCGCCGAGCCGGACCAGCAGGCCGTCGTAGCGGCCGCCCACGGCCACCGGCCGGGCCTCGCCCAGGGCCGCGCTGCGCACCTCGAAGGTCAGGCCGTCGTAGTAGTCGAAGGCGTGGCCCAGCGCCGGGGCGAAGCGGGTGGCCTTGGGCGGGACAACCGCGGCGAGGGCGGCGAGACGTTCGTCCCAGGAATTGAGCGCCGCCTCGAGCCCGGCGGAGCCGCCCCCCAGCTTGCGCACCTTAGCCAGCGCCTTGGCCGGCGCGTCGGAGACCGCCAGGAAGCCGCGGATGGCGTCGGCCTGGGCCTGGGTCAGCGCGACCGCCCGGGCCGCCTCGGCGCGGCGCACGAGCCGCCCGGCGATCTCGCCCGGCCCACGGCCGCCCACGGGCGTGACGCCGGCGAGGGACCACAGTTCCTCGATGACCGTGGCGGCCTGGCGCTCCGGCAGGCCGGAGAGCACGTCGGCCAGCTGGCCGCCGCCGGCCGGGGCGGGCGCCCGTCCCGCGCGCGAGAGCTCGGCCTGCATCATGCGCGGTCGTCCGGCGGCGCGCCGCAGGCGTGCGCCGAGCCCCTGGGGCAGCCCAAGGGAATCGATGAACGCGCCGAACAGGCCCACGTCACCCAGCCACAGGGTCAGGTCCTTGCGTCCGCCGGCCACGCTGGCGGCCCAGGCCTGGCCAACGATCTCCACGTCCCTGCCCGCGGTCGCGCCCCCGGAGGAATAGACCTCGACGCCCACCTGCAGGAATTCCTCGGCGCTCTCGCCGCCCGCCGAAGCGCGAAAGGCCGCCCCTTCGTAGACGTAACGGCCGGACGCGTCGCCCGAGGCCAGGTGGTGGCGGGCCACGCCCAGAGTGAAGTCCGGGCGCAGGCACATCTCCTCGCCACCCTCGGCCTGGACCACGAACAGCCGCGCGCGAAGCGCCTCGCCGGCCAGGTCGAGGGCCAGGGCCAGGGGCTGGACGATGGGGACCTGCGCGGCCTGGGCCTTGCGCGCAAGGGGCGCGCGGATGGCGGCCAGAACCTCTGGCGGGACGGCGGGCTCGACCCTCACGGCCTGGCCTCCACGATGTTGCGGATCGTGTCGACCAGCTCGGTGCGCGGCACGGTCAGCTGGCCGGGGCGCTCGGCGCGCCAGGCGGCGTTGTCGGTGACCCCGGACGCCAGGGCGCGGCCGAGGTCCAGGTCCTTGATGGTCACGGTCCCGGCCGCGAACTCGTCGCCGCCGATGATCACCGCGGCGGGCGAAAGCCTGCGGTCGGCGTATTTCATCTGCGGGCGCATGCCCGAGGTCCCCAGATAGACCTCGGCGGCGATCCCCGCGGCGCGAAGTTCGGCGGCCACGCCCAGGTAGTCGGCCATCCGCGCCTGGTCGAGCACCAGCACCACCACCGGCCCGCGCGCCTGGGCGCCCAGGTCGCGGCCCGCCGCGCGAAAGGCGGCCGCCAGCCGGGTGACGCCGAAGGAAAAGCCGGTGGCCGGGACCGCCTCGCCGGTGAAGCGGGCCACCAGGCCGTCGTATCGCCCGCCCCCGCCGATGGATCCGAACCTTACAGGTCGGCCGGCTTCATCCGTGGTCTGAAGAAGCAACTCGGCCTCGAAGACGGCGCCGGTGTAATATTCCAGCCCCCTTACGATGGACGGATCGAATGTCGCCCGGTCGACGCCGACGCCCAGGCCGCTGAGCGCCTGGTCGATGGCCCGCAGTTCCGCCAGCCCCTCGTCGCCCTCGGCCGAGCCGCCGATGACGTCGGCCAGGGCGTCCAGGGTCTCCAGCCGTCCGCCGACCCCGGCCCGTGTAAAGGCCAGCACCCGCTCGGCGGCGGCGGCGGCCAGGCCCGCGCCCTTGGTGAAGGCGCCGGATTCGTCCAGCCGGCCCTCGCCCAGCAGCAGGCGCACGCCCTCGGGGCCCAGCCGATCGAGCTTGTCGACGGCGCGCAGGACCGCCAGCTTCTGGCCTTCGCTCGCGACGCCGGCCGCCGACATCAGGCCGTTGAGCAGCTTGCGGTTGTTGATCCGGATCACCGAGGCGCCGGCGGGCAGCCCCGCGGCCTCCAGGGCCTCCGAGGCCATGGCCACGATCTCTGCGTCGGCCTCGGGCCGGGCCGAGCCCACCGTGTCGGCGTCGCACTGCACGAACTCGCGGTAGCGGCCGGGGCCGGGCTTCTCGTTGCGCCACACGGGGCCATAGGCATAGCGGCGGAAGGGCTTGGGCAGGCCCTCCCAGTTCTCGGCGGCGAAGCGGGCGAGCGGAGCGGTGAGGTCGTAGCGTAGCGCCATCCACTGCTCGTCGTCGTCCTGCAGGGCGAACACGCCCTCGTTGGGACGGTCGGCGTCGGGCAGGAACTTGCCGAGCGCGTCGGCATATTCGAACGCGCCCGTATCCAGGGCCTCGAACCCGTAGCGCTCATAGACCTGCGAGACCACGGTCAGGATCGCCCGCTCGGCGGCCAGGTCGCGGGCGCGCCGGTCGATGAAGCCGCGGGGCCCGCGCGCCAAAGGACGCCCTTGCGGAGGGGATGCGTCTGAGGTCATGGCGCCGCGCTTACCGGTCGCC
>CANJKG010000093.1 GCA_947474775.1 Caulobacteraceae bacterium
CGCGATCGCCATTGCTGCAAACGCAACGCCTGCGAGAAAGTGGTTTTTCATCTGAAGTCCCCGTTGATGCCTTGTTAGGCAAGAAATAGCGTTGTTCGCAGAACGTCAAACCGACTCCCTTCGGGCGCGAACACCCTTCCTTCAATTCTCCTGAAACGAGCGCGGGACCTGCCGGTGCTGCAGCTTCCAGCCCTTGTCGGTCTTCCGGTAGGCGTCCTTGTAGTCCACGCAGTAGTAGGGGTCCTCGCGGCCGTCCGGATGGCGCTCGATCACCAGGCAGAAGCCGCGCCCGCTGGCCGTGGTGGCCGAGGTGAAGGCGATGATCGGCGGGGTGAAGATGTGGCGCCGCACGATGCCGCCGCTGCCCTTCTCCCGGTGCGCCCGCAAGGCCGCGTGGCCGGCGATGGTCCCGAACACCCCGTCCGGCGCGAAGCTGTTCACGAACCCGTCGATGTCGCCCATGTCGACGTAGTCGCCATAGCGCTGCACCAGATCGTCGATCTCGGCCACGGCCTGCAGCCGCTCCAGTCCCTTGAGCATCGCCGGGCCCCTCAGAACGAGCGCAGGACGGCGCGGGTCTGCAGCAGCCAGCCCTTGTCGGTCTTCCTGTAGGTGTCCTTGTAGTCCACCGTGAACGGCGCGCCGGTGGTCTTGGTCTCGGTGTTGTGCTCCAGGATCAGGCAGAAGCCGCGCCCGTTGGCGGTATCGGGCGAGGTGAACTGGATGATCGGCGCGGTGAACAGGTGGCGGCGCTCGATGGGGCCGTGGCTCTTCTCCTTGTTGGCCCGCAGCGCCTCGTGGCCGACGGTGGCCTTGCCGGCGCTCGTCGTGAAGCTCCCGTCCGGCGTGAAACAGGCCACATAGGTCTCCACCGGCCCCAGGTCGACCGCCTCCCCGTAGAGGCGCACCATCGCGTTGATGTCGGCCTCGGCCTCCAGTTTCTCGATACCCGTCAACATCTACCGTCGTCCTCCGTTGAATCTCACTCCGCAGCCATCGGCAGGCTGGTCTGGCCGCGCCGGATCAACCGGCCCGGCAGCGCCCCCGTTGGCTCCCCGTCGCGATAGGTGACCTGCCCGGCGACCACCGTCGCCACATAGCCCCGCGCCTTCTGCCGCAGCCGCCGACCGCCCGCCGGCAGGTCATACACCACATGTGGCGCCCGCAGTTCCAGCCGCTCCAGGTCAATGACGTTGAGGTCAGCCTTGCGGCCCATCGCGATCACACCGCGATCGTCCAGCCCCATCATCTCCGCCGGACGCGCGCTCAGCTCGCGCACCGCCCAGGCCAGGGGAAACCGCTCGCCGTCCTCGGCGTCGCGCACCCAGCGGGTCAGGACATGGGTCGCGTAGCTGGCGTCGCAGATGCTGCCGTAGTGCGCCCCTCCATCCCCCAGCGCCAGAACCGTCGCCGGGTGGTTCATCAGCTCGCGCAGCGGCCCGGTCCGGTTGTCCGGGAAATTGGCGGCAGGCCGCATCAGGATCGCGCGGCCCTCGTTCTCCAGCAGAGCGTCGTACAGCGCCTCAAGCTTGCTGATCCCGCGTTGCTCGGCCACCCGGCCCAGCTCATGCTCCGGGGTCGGGAAGTAGTTCGGCGGATCGCCCAGGCTGTAGAACGGATGGGCCGGATTGACCTGGTGCACGAGGTTCGGATTGGTGTCCTGCGCCGTCTCCGCCAGAAGCCGGGCGCGCAACGCCGGGTCGCGCATGGCCGCCACCTTCTGCGCCAGGGGCAGGCCCTCGAGCGGACGATAGCTCGGGTGCAGGCTGAAGGGATGATAGGCCAGCTCCAGCCCGTGCAGCACGCCCACCGGCCGTGCGAACACCTGGCCGCGGATCTGCGCGGCGGACGGCTGGGAGTCTTCCAGCAGCCGCAGGTACTGGCGCCACTTGTCGTTGCCGTCCGCTCCGGCCAGCAGGGTGAACGACAGCGGCCGCCCACCTGCCTCGACGATGCGCCGCATCAGGGCGAACTCCTCGGGCGCCTCGGCTGTCCCCAGGGTGATCATCTGGAACACGCCCCCGCCGGCCTTCTTCAGGCCCCGGGCCAAGCCCTCCAGCTCGGCGGCCGCCGCGTCGAAACTGGGCGACAGCTCGCCGGCGCGCGTGCGGTGGTTCAGCGCCCGAGAAGTGGTCACCCCGAACGCGCCGGCCCGCACCGCCTCGGCGGTGATATCGCCCATCGCCTCGATGTCCTGCGGCGTAGCGGGCTCCCGCGCCGCGCCGCGCTCGCCCATGACATAGACCCGGATCGGCGAGTGGGGGGCCTGGATTCCCAGGTCCACGTCGAACCGGCGGCCGGCCACCACGTCGAGGAACTCGGGGAAGGTCTCCCAGCTCCACGGCAGGCCCTTGTCCATCACGATCTCGGGGATGTCCTCCACCCCCTCCATCAGCTTCACCAGGATCTTCCGCTCGCCCGGCCGGCAGGGGGCGAAGCCCACCCCGCAGTTGCCAGTGATCACGGTGGTGATCCCATGCCAGGAGGAGGGATGCATCCGATCGTCCCAGGTGGCCTGGCCGTCATAGTGGGTGTGGATGTCCACGAAGCCCGGCGTCACGATCAGGCCCGCCGCGTCGATCTCTTCGGCGCCGGCGCCCTCCGCGATCTGGCCCACGGCGGCGATGCGGCCGCCCTTTACGCCCACGTCGGCCACGAAGGGATCGGCGCCGGTGCCGTCCACGACCAGGCCGCGACGCACCACGAGGTCGAAACCCTCAGCCATGCCAACCTCCCTGGCGCCCTTCCGGGCTTTTCTGTCCGTCGCGGCCTCACTCTACGCCATCGTGGCGTTCAGCGGGAGGCGCCCAGGTTCCTTCCCGCCGACCCGTGCTCTAGGCTGGGTCCATGTTCGACGCCCTGATCACCTACCAGGCCCGCGCCCAGCCCCGCGCGCCGGCGATCATGAATCCGCGCGGCGCAGTCAGCTACGGCGAGTTCGAGGCCAACATCAACCGCATGGCCGCAGGTCTTAGGCGTCTCGGCCTCAGTCCGGCCGATGGCGTGGTCTCCGTTGACCTTTCCGGCCGCGCCAAGCTGCTCGCGGTGATGGCGCTCGCGCGGCTCGGGATCACCTCCTCAGGTCCCACTGATCCGGCCGCCGACGTCCGCCTGGTTGACACGGAGCATGGAGACGGCTCGGGGCGGCGCATCGTGCTCTCCCCGGAATGGCAGGCCGAGATGT
Organism: Caulobacteraceae bacterium; assembly: GCA_947474775.1. Taxonomy (GTDB): domain Bacteria; phylum Pseudomonadota; class Alphaproteobacteria; order Caulobacterales; family Caulobacteraceae; genus Phenylobacterium. The sequence goes on from CANJKG010000093.1 coordinate 3,185, forward strand.
TCGCCGCCGACCCGGTTCCGGTCCCCACCGCGCCATGGGACCTCGACGGCATCCTGCGGATCAAGCTCTCCAGCGGCACCACACGCGCCCCGCGCCGGGTCGCCTTCACGCGCCGCGCCTACGAGGCCAGCCTGCGCACGTCCCTGATCAGCTACGGGGCCGGCAAGGGCGGCCTCTGGAAGAACGTCACCGGCATCGACTCCGGCATGGGCTTCAACCATTCGGTGGCGGCCTGGGCGGTCGGCGGCTCGGTGTTCTCCATGCCGGCCAGTCCCACCCTGGTCCAGGCGATCGAGACCCTGCGGCCCTCGGTGTTGAGCTGCACCCCCACCTTCCTGCGAACCATCATGCGGCTGCTGCCGTGGCGCTTCGGCCTGCGGGTGGTGGTCGGCGGCGGCCTCCTGCCCGTGGTCCTCGCCCAGGAGGTCCGCCTGCGGCTTTCACCCGACCTGCGGATCCTCTACGGCGCCACAGAATCCAGCGGCATCGCCATGGTGGACGCCACCGTCCAGGAGCAGTTCCCCGGCGCGGCCGGCTATCCCCTGCCGGGCGTCGACATCCGCATCCTGGACGATGCGGGCGCGCCGCTGGCTCCCGGCGGGCAGGGCCAGGTCTGGATCAAGGCCCTGCAGACCGCCGCCGCCTACATCGGTGATCCGGAAGCCTCCGCCCGGTCGTTCCGCCACGGCGGCTTCATGCCCGGCGACATCGGCCACCTGGCCCCCGACGGCCTGCTGGTCCTCGACGGCCGGGCCGACGACCGCATGAACCTGGGCGGGTTCAAGTTCATGCCCAACCTGATGGAGGACGTGGCCATCACCTGCCCGGGCGTCGTCGATTGCGCCGCCTTCCCGGTCCCCGACAGCCGCGGCATCGACGAATGCTGGCTGGCCGTCGTCCAGGGCGAGGGCTTCGAGCGCGAACGCCTGGCCGCCCTGCTGACCAGCCACCGGCCCCAGCTCCCCCCCGTCCGCTTTGCCTGGACCGAGGAGATTCCCCGCAACGACATGGGCAAAGTCGAGCGCCTGCGCCTGCGCGAAGAAGCCATGGCCGTCCTGGGCCTGCAGCCGGAGCCATAGCGCGCGCAAGGAAGCTCTCTGGACCATGGGGCTCGTCGTCCGGGGCATCCTCCCAAGGACGCTTGACTCCCGGGGCTGGCCGCCCGCAAACCGCGCCCATGATCCCCCGTTACGCCCGCAAGGTAGCCGCCGCGATCTGGAGCCCGCAGACGCGGTTCCAGATCATGTTCGAGATCGAGGCCCACGCCGCCGACGCCATGGCCGAGCTGGGCGTGATCCCCAAGGAGGCCGCCCGGGTCATCTGGGAGAAGGGCCGCGACGCCATCTGGGACGCCGAGCGCATCGACGAGATCGAGCGCGAGGTGAAGCACGACGTCATCGCCTTCCTGACCCACGTCACCGAGATCGTCGGCCCCGAGGCGCGCTTCCTGCACCAGGGGATGACCTCGTCCGACGTCAACGACACCGCGCTCGCCGTCCAGCTCTGCCGCGCCACCGACCTGCTCATCGAGGACGTCGACCTGGTCCTGGCCGCCCTGAAGAAACGCGCCTTCGAGTTCAGGCTGACCCCCACCGTGGGCCGCAGCCACGGCATCCACGCCGAGCCCACCACCTTCGGCCTCAAGCTCGCCGGCCACTACGCCGAGTTCGTCCGGTGCAAGGAGCGGCTGGCCATGGCCAGGTTCGAGATCGCCACCTGCGCGGTTTCCGGCGCCGTGGGCACCTTCGCCAACGTCGCCCCGGAGGTGGAAGCCTATGTCGCCGACAAGATGGGCCTGGCCGTGGAGCCGGTCTCCACCCAGGTGATCCCCCGCGACCGCCACGCCGCCTACTTCTCGGCCCTGGCCGTCGTCGCCTCCTCCATGGAGCGCCTCTCCGTCGAGATCCGCCACCTGCAGCGCACCGAGGTGCTGGAGGCCGAGGAGTATTTCGACGTGGGCCAGAAGGGCTCCTCGGCCATGCCCCACAAGCGCAATCCGATCCTCACCGAGAACCTCACGGGCCTGGCCCGCCTGATCCGCTCAGCCGCCGTCCCGGCCATGGAGAACGTGGCGCTGTGGCACGAGCGCGACATCAGCCACTCCTCCGTCGAGCGCGGCATTGCGCCTGACGCCACCATCCACCTGGACTTCGCACTTCGCCGCCTGGCCGGCGTGGTCGAGCGCCTGCTGGTCTATCCGGAGAACATGGCCAAGAACCTCGACCGCCTGGGCGGCCTGGTCCACTCCCAGCGCGTGCTGCTGGCCCTCACCCAGAAGGGCGTCGCTCGCGAGACCGCCTATTCCGCCGTCCAGCGCAACGCCATGCGCGTCTGGCGCGGCGAGGGGAACTTCCTGGACTTCCTCAAGGCCGACCCGGACGTCACCCTCACCGAGGCCGAGCTCGCCGAGCTGTTCGACCTCGGCTACCACTTCAAGCACGTCGACACGGTCTTCGCCCGGGTGTTCGGCCAGCAGGCCTGAGCCGGCGGAGGTGACCAGGACCCTCCTGATCGTCTGGCACTCCCGCACCGGCGCCGCCCGCCAGATGGCCCGGGCCGCCGCCGACGCCGCCGCCCGGGAGGCCGGCGTCACCGTACGCCTGGTCCCCGCCGCCGAAGCCAACGCCGCCGACCTCCTCGCCGCCGACGGCTACCTGTTCTGTGCGCCCGAGAACCTCGCCTCACTCTCCGGCGAGATGAAGGCGTTCTTCGACCGCGCCTACTATCCGGCGCTGGACCGCCTCCAGGGCCGCCCCTACGCCCTGATGGTCGCCGCCGGCAGCGACGGCCACGGCGTCGTCCGCCAGGTCGCCCGCATCGCCACCGGCTGGCGCCTGCGCGCCGTCGCCGAGCCCCTCGTCGTCCACACCCACGCCCAGACCCCCGAGACGATCCAGGCCGAGAAGACCGTCCCCCCCGCCGACCTCCAGCGATGCGCCGACCTCGGCCAGGCGCTGGCCGCCGGCCTCGCCCTGGGCGTCTTCTGACGCGCCGCAGGCGCTGTCCGTTCTGCCGCCGGGCTCGCCAGGGACATCGGACACGAAGACCACCAACATCACGAAGGCGCCGTAGGGGCGGTGGGGTCGCTGCGGGCGCCAGCGGGCGCAGGCTGGCCGCAACGCCGTTGACGAACGGCGCTGGCCCCTAGGCCCGGCCCCTGACGTCCTGGAGCACCTCGAAGCCCTCGAAGTTGGGGTGTCCGGCGTACAGGGCCTTGCCCTGGCCCGCGTCGCGGTGGGCCAGGCGGAAGGCCTCCGACTTGGTCCAGCCCTCGAAGGCCGCCTTCGACGCCCAGATGGAGTGCGACGAATAGAGGGTGTGGTCCTCGGCCCTGGGGCCGCGCAGCAGCTGGAAGGAGACGAACCCGGGGACGTCCTCCAGGTGGGTCTCGCGCCCCAGCCAGACCTCCTCGAAGGCCTGTTCCTGGCCGGGCAGGACCCGGAAGCGGTTCATGGCGATGAACATCGGCGTGTCCTCCCGCGCGATTCGTTCAGGGCTGGGCGCGGACGCCTTCGCGGGCCTGGGCCAGCAGCTCGGCCATCTTCATCCGCACTTCGCCCTCGGAGACCTGGACGCCGGCGCCCTTGAGATCCTCGAACACCTTGCGCAGCACGTCGTCGTCGCCGGGCAGCTCGAAGTCGGACTTCACCACAGCCTTGGCGTATTCGTCGATGTGGGCGCCCTCCAGGCCCATCAGGCCGGCGGCCCATTGGCCGAGCGCGCGGTTGCGGCGCACACCGGCCTTGAACTCCTGCTCGGCGTCGAGGGCGAATTTTCTCTCAAACCCGCGTTCACGATCGTCGAAGGTGGTCATGTGGTCCCCAGGAAGCGGCGCGACGGGCGACCACATATCCCGCCGGGGCCCGGCTCGCAATCGAAACAGGCGCCTTCGCGGCGTTTGCGCCGGAGGCCCGCTTCCGCTAATTTCAACCGCCTCATATTGGGCGAGAGGCCGAGTCGGACCGGCGCGCGCGATGGATTCAACCGCGCGCGCTTTTTCGTTTCGCCGACCGGCAAAACCCTCGCCCTACGGAGAAGGCGCGACGATGACCCGCCGCAAGAAGATCTACGAGGGCAAGGCCAAGATCCTCTATGAGGGTCCGGAGCCTGGCACCCTGATCCAGTACTTCAAGGACGACACCACCGCCTTCGACGCCCAGAAGAAAGCTGTGCTCGAGGGCAAGGGCGTCATCAACAACCGCATCAGCGAACACATCATGACCCGTCTGGGCTCCATCGGGGTCCAGAACCACTTCATCAGGCGCCTGAACCTGCGCGAGCAGCTGATCCGCGAAGTGGAGATCATCCCGCTCGAGGTGGTGTGCCGCAACGTGGCCGCCGGCTCGCTCTCGGCCCGCTTCGGCCTCCCCGAGGGCCAGGCCCTGCCGCGCTCGATCATCGAGTTCTACCTGAAGGACGACAAGCTGCACGACCCGATGGTCGCCGAGGAGCACATCACCGCCTTCAACTGGGCCTCCACCCAGGAGATCGACGACATGATGGCGCTCACGCTGCGGGTGAACGACTTCCTCACCGGCATGTTCGGCGCGGTGGGAATCACTCTGGTGGACTTCAAGATCGAATACGGCCGCGTCTGGGAGAACGATTTCGCCCGCATCATCCTGGCCGACGAGATCAGCCCCGACAGCTGCCGGCTGTGGGACGCCACCACCAACGAGAAACTGGACAAGGACCGTTTCCGCCGCGACCTGGGCAATGTCATCGAGAGCTACACCGAAGTGGCCCGCCGCCTGGGAATCATGAAGGAGATGCCCACCGTCATCCAGGGGGGCCTCCACTGATGCGGGCGAAAGTCCATGTCTTCCTCAAGCCCGGCGTCCTCGACGTGCAGGGCAAGGCGGTGGAGCAGGCCCTGCACGGCCTGGGCTGGGGCGGGGTGGAGCACGTCCGCGTCGGACGCACCATCGAGTTCGACCTGAAGGACGCCGCCGACCCCGAGGCCGAGCTCAAAGCCATGTGCGAGAAGCTTCTCGCCAACACCGTCATCGAAAGCTACCGGGTGGAGCTGGCGTGAGGCCTTGGGCCTTCGCCGCCCTCTCCCTCTGCGCCTGCGCGCCGCCTGGGGCGGAAGACGCCATCACCTACCTCGGCCTCGACTGCGCCGAGGCGTTCGACGCCCAGAAGGCGGCGCTGATCGCCCAGCCGCACCTGGTCCCGGCCCCTTACGAGCGCGCCGAGCCCTACAGCTTCTACTCCTCCGACGACGGACGGACCTCCTACCTGTTCACCGAGCCCGGCGCGCCCGGCCACCCGGCGATCATGATGCAGCGCGCCGCCGCCGGAACGGTGACCACCACCGGCTGCCCCTATGGCGACCGCAAGGCCTATGACGAACTCCACGCCTATCTCGACAGCCTGAAGGCCTGGCGACGCCAATGATCCGCTTGACCCGCTCCGCCGACGCAGCCACCTGAGGCCCCCATGAAAGCCGCCGTCATCGTTTTCCCCGGGTCGAATTGCGACCGCGACTGCAAGGTCGCCGTCGAACGCTCCACCGGAGCCTCCGTGGACATGGTCTGGCACGCCGACACCGACCTGCCCGAGGGCCTGGACCTGATCGTCCTGCCTGGTGGCTTCTCCTACGGTGACTACCTGCGCTGCGGGGCCATGGCCGCGCTGTCGCCGATCATGGCCGAGGTCAAGGCCGCGGCGGAGCGGGGCGTGGCGACGGTGGGCATCTGCAACGGCTTCCAGGTGCTCTGCGAGGCGGGCCTGCTGCCCGGCGCCCTGCTGCGCAACGAGCGGCTGAAGTACGTCTGCAAGCGGGTCGACCTGGAGGTGACCAACGCGCAGACCCGCTTCACCGCTGGCTACGGCCGCCGCCGCCGCGTGGCCATGACCGTCGGCAACGGCGAGGGCAATTTTTTCGCCGACGAGCCCACCCTCGACCGGCTGGAGGGCGAGGGCCAGGTGGTGTTCCGCTACCTCGACAACCCCAACGGCTCCGCCCGCGACATCGCTGGCATCGTCAATACCCGCGGCAATGTGCTGGGCCTGATGCCCCACCCCGACCGCGCCTTCGAGACGGAGCTGGGCTCGGCCGACGGGGCCACCCTGTTCCAGAGCGCGCTGGCCAGCGCCTGAGGAAGGACACCCGCATGAAGTTCGCCTTCGGCAACCCCGCGCACATCCACAACCTCGACGAGTTCGGCGAGCTGGCGCGCATGGCCGATGAAGCCGGCTTCTCCATGGTCGTCACCGGCGACAGCCCGGGGCTGACCGCCGAACACTTCGTGGCCCTGACAACCATCGCGCAGAATACCAAGACCGTGCGCCTGGGCTCCTACATCAGCAATCCGATGATGCGTGACCCCGCGGTGGCGGCTGGCGGCGCCGCCACGGTCGATGCGATCAGCGGGGGACGCGCCTTCTTCGGCGTGAGCTCAGGCGACAGCGCCGCCTACAACCTGGGCCTCAAGCCGGCCACCCAGGCGCGGATAGAAGAGTACATCGTCACGATCCAGGCGCTCTTCGACCACGGCGAAGCCGTCTACCAGGGCCGGCAGATCAAGCTCCACTGGCGCCATCGCCGCGTCCCGATCTTCATGGCGCCGGGCGGACCCAAGGGGCTGAAGCTGGCCGGAAAGGTGGCCGACGGGGCGTTCATCGAAGCGGGCTTCGTGCCGGAGGCCATCCAGGACGCCTACGACCGTATCGCCGAAGGCGCCGCTGAGGCGGGACGCTCGCCCGACGATATCGAGATGTGGTGGCACGCCCGCGCCGGCATCGGGACCGACCGCGAGGACGCCATCGACAAGATTCAGTCGGGCATCCTGGGAATAGGCAACCGGCTGGGCCGCTTCCAGCAGGAAGGCAAGTTCATCCCCGACCACATCTGGCCGAAGCTGCAGGAGCTGAAGCGCCGCTACGACTTTCTCCACCACGAGGAGATCAAGGGGAAATCCGGCGCGCCCCTGTCCAACGCCCCGCTGCTCAACGAGCTTGGCCTGCGCGACTACCTCGCCGACCGCTTCGCCGTGGTGGGCAATACCGAGGACTGGATCGCGCGCATCGAGTCCCTGCGCAAGGCCGGGGTGAAGAACCTCGCGCTCACCGCCCTGATGCCCGACAAGAAGGCGTTCATCGAGATGATGGGCCGCCACATCATTCCGCGCTTCAAGGACGCCTGAGGACCCTATACCGCGATGGCGAACGCTGGCCCTGGCGACTCGCGGGACGCGATCAGCTTGTCGCCGCGGAAGAGCTCGAAATCGGCCTCGACCACCTCATGCGTGCGGCGCAAGGCCTCTGTGTCGCTCGGGGCCTCGAACTCGTCCACATGGAGCGCCCGCCCGGCTTCGGTCTCGATCAGCTTGTACCGTTGCACTTACAACTGATGGTCGTCTCCTCCCGGCGATCCCGCCTGGCTCAGCGGGTTAGTATTCGCAGCGGACTCCATCCTGGCCCGGGGCTTGAGCGCCTCCAACCCGCTTCCGCGCCGCGTCGCCGCGACCCAGGGACGCACTCTGAAGCCACAGGGCGGCCGCTCCGGCGGGCGCGGGTATCGCGCTCGCCGCCGAGTCCCGCTAGAAGCCCGCCCATGAGCCCCGCCCCTGCCAAGACCATGGCCGAGATGGCCGCCGAGTACGGCCTGAAACCCGACGAATACGACCTGATCGTCAAGCGGCTGGGCCGCGAGCCCAACCCGGTCGAGCTCGGCGTCTTCTCCGTGATGTGGTCGGAGCACTGCTCCTACAAATCCAGCCGCAAGCACCTGGCGAAGTTCCCCACCAAGGGCCCGCGCGTCATCTGCGGCCCGGGCGAAAACGCCGGCGTCATCGACATCGGCGACGGCCAGGCCTGCGTCTTCAAGATGGAGAGCCACAACCACCCCTCCTACATCGAGCCCTACCAGGGGGCGGCCACGGGCGTGGGCGGCATCATGCGCGACGTCTTCACCATGGGCGCGCGACCCATTGCGCTGCTTAACGCCCTCCGCTTCGGCGATCCGTCCCACCCGAAGACGAAACGGCTGGTGGCGGGGGTGGTGGCCGGCATCGGCGGCTACGGCAATTGCGTGGGCGTGCCTACCGTCGCCGGCGAGACCAACTTCCACCGCGGCTACGACGGAAACATCCTGGTCAACGCCATGTGCGTGGGCCTGGCCGACGCCGACAAG
>CANJKG010000094.1 GCA_947474775.1 Caulobacteraceae bacterium
CTGATATCCGACACCTATCTTGTCTCCTATGTCCTTCAGGCTCAATCCAAGGATCAGGCGGATATCCTTCAGGCGCTGGCCGACACGCATCGAGACGGCGAGTTCGCAATGCTTTGCGTCCATGGGTTCCAGTTGTCAGCCCAAGCTCGCGGCCTGTGGGCGGCTCGCACACGAATCTAGAATTCAACGATTATTGAATATTTATGCCGCAAGATTCCCGCGACTCCAACCGGGTCGCCTTGCAGCCGGCGCGTAAGCCACGCCTCGCACGCCGGCGAGAAAGGGGAGACGTGATGAAGCTATTTTCGTTGATGGGCTATGGCCCGTACTCGCTGTGGCCCACCGTCCGAGCCATGGAAGCCGCTGTGCCTATGGCCGTGATCGAAGCCGCAGAGGCGATGCTCGAAACCTGTCCAGAGTTGGAACGGGTCGAGGTGTGGTTCGGAGAGGAGATACTTCACACCCGCCGCAGGGAAATTGAGCCGGCGTTCTCGCCTAGCCCAAAGCCAGATCCAGCAGCGCGTCGAGGTCCGCCTCGTCCTCGAACACCGCGCGCACCGGCCAGGCGGTGACCCTTCCGCGCCACGCCGCCGGGAGCCGCGCCCAGTCCTTCTCGGTAGTGACCAGGCCGGCGCCGTACTGGGCCGCGCGCTCGGCCAGGGTCCGCAGGATCGCCTCGTCATAGGCGAAGTGGTCGGGGAAGGGGGCGAAGTCGGCCAGCTCGCAGCCGGCCGCCTGCAGGGCTTTCTCCACCTTCCACGGCTTGCCGACGCCGGCGAACCCCACCTGCGGCCCGGCCGGCGGCGCCGGCGCCCGCAGCCGCGCCACCAGCACCGGCCGCGCCGCCAGCGTCCGCAACAGCTCAGGATCGACCGTCTCCAGGTCCGCCGGCAGCAGCACCACGCTGGCCTCGGCGCGGGCCAGACCCGCGGCCAGGGGCTCGCGCATCGGTCCGCCTGGGAACACGCGGCCGTCGCCGAACGGCCAGTCGTCGTCGCGGGTTTCGCCGTCCACCACCACCAGCGACAGGGTCTTCTTCAGCCACGGGTTCTGGTGGCCGTCGTCCATCACCACCACTTGCGCGCCCGCGGCCCGCGCCGCCATCGCCCCCGCCGGCCGGTCCCGCGACACCCACACCGGGAAATCCCGGGCCAGCATCAGCGGCTCGTCGCCTACGTCGGCCGCGCCATGGACGTCGGAATCCACCCGCACCGGCCCTTCCAGCCGTCCGCCATAGCCGCGCGACAGCAGGTGGACCGCCAGCCCCCGCTCCGCCAGCCGCCTCGCGATCTCGCGGACGATCGGCGTCTTGCCGGTTCCGCCGAGCGTCAGCCCGCCCACGCAGATCACCGGAACACCGGCGTCCACCGTCCGCGCTCGCGCGATCCGCCGCGCGGTCACCGCGGCCCACAGCCAGCCCAGCGGCGTCAGCAGCGCCCGCATCCGCGGCATGTGCCGCCGGCCGCGCCTGTACCACCAGCGGGGCGTGGCGAGCTTCATGCCGGCAGCAGGGGGTCGAGCAGGGCCAGCGCCGCATCCAGCGCCGCCGCGCCCCGCCGCTCGGCGTAGGCGAGCGCGGCCTCGCCGATCCTGCGTGCGATCGCCGGGTTGCCGAACAGGCCGCGCAGATGGCGGGCGAGCTCGTCACCGTCGCGGGCCTCGAGGGCCGCGACTTCGGCGAGCATCTCCGCATAGACGGCCTGGGCGTTGAACGCGTGCTGGCCGGTGACCACGGGCAGCGCGAGCCTGGCCGGCTCCAGCGGATTGTGTCCACCGATCCCCTCGCCGAACGCCCCGCCCATCACGGCGACGTCGGCCAGTCGCAGGAACAGGCCGAGTTCGCCCAGGGTGTCGGCCACATAGGCGGTTGTCGAAGCCTCCAGGGCCTCGCCCGCGCCGCGCCGCGCCGCGCGCCAGCCGAGCGCCGCCAGCTCCGCAGCCACAGAGGCTCCCCGGTCCGGATGGCGGGGGATGACAATCAGCACCGGCACGGGCGCGATCGCCGCGACCTTCAGGGACTCGGCGACCAGCGCTTCGTCGCCCGGATGGGTGCTCACCGCCGCCACCGCCCGCCGGCCGTCCAGCGCCGCCCGGAGCCGGGCGAGCTCGGCCTCGTCGGCCGGCGGCGCGCCGCCGGCCAGCTTCAGGTTGAGGTGCGGGCCGGTCACCGCGCCCAGCGCTCTCAGCCGGATCTCAGTGGCCTCCGCCTGCGGCATGATCAGGTCGAAGGCGCCCAGCAGCGCCGCCGCCGAGGCGGGGAATCGCCGCCAGCCCCACGCGCTTTCCTCGGTCATCCGCGCCGACACCAGAGCCAGCCGCACGCCTCGAGCCCGGGCGCCCAGGATCAGGTTCGGCCACAGCTCGCTCTCCACGAACACGCCCGTGTGGGGCCGCCAGTGGTCGAGGAAGCGGCGCACCGCGCCCGGGCTGTCCACCGGCGCGAACTGGTGAATCACGCCCTCCGGCAGCCGCTGGCCCAGCACCCGCGCCGAGGTGACGGTGCCCGACGTCACCAGCAGGGTGATCTCCGGCCGCCGAGCCCGCAGCGCCTCCACGAGAGGCAATAGCGACAGGCTCTCGCCGACGCTCACCCCGTGCAGCCAGACCAGCAGCCCCTCGGGGCGCGGCGCCCCCGCGTGTCCCAGCCGCTCGCCCAGCCGGGCCGGCGCCTCCTTGCCGCCCGCCGCCCTCCGGCGCAGGAGGGCCGGCGCCAGCGCCGCCGCGAGTCCGGTCGCCGCCGCATAGAGCGCCAGCGGCAGGGTGGGCGCCCCGGCCGTCAAACCGCCTCGAGGGGCGAAAGCCGGCAGGCGTGGGCGCCGTCGCGCTCCACCTGCAAGGTGGCGTGGCCGATGTTGAACCGCATGGCGAGGCCCTCGCAGGCCTCGTGCAGGAAGTGGTCGGCGTCGTCCTGCCGTGGCCGGATGATGTGGGCGGTCAGCGCCGTCTCCGTGGTGCTCATCGCCCAGATGTGCAGGTCGTGGATCTCCTCGACGCCGGGCAGGCCCGCCAGCCAGTCGCGCACCGCCGCCACGTCCACCCCGCGCGGCGCGGCGTCCATGGCCAGGTCGATGGAATCGCGCAGCAGGCTCCAGGTCCCGAGCACGATCACGCCGGCGACGGTCAGGCCCAGGGCCGGGTCGATCCACAGCAGGCCAGTGAGCGCCATGACGGCCGCGCCCACCACCACGGCCATGGAGACGGCGGCGTCGGCGGCCATGTGCAGGAAGGCGCCGCGGACGTTCAGGTCGCCGTGGCCACGCATGAACAGCAGGGCGGTGGCGGTGTTGATCACCACGCCCACGCCGGCCGTCGCCATCACCAGCAGGTTGTCCACCGGCGCCGGGTCCAGCAGCCGGTGGATTGATTCGGAGACGATGGCCCCGGCCGCCAGCAGCAGCAGCACGGCGTTGGCGAGCGAGGCCAGGATGGTGGCCTTGCGCAGGCCATAGGTGCGCCGTCCGCTGGGCGCCCGCTTGGCGAGGACCGTGGCGCCCCAGGCCAGCAGCAGCGCCAGCACGTCTGACAGGTTGTGGCCGGCGTCGGCCAGCAGCGCCATCGAGCCTGTCCACAGGCCCGCGCCCGCCTCCACCAGCACGAAGACAGTGTTGAGCGCCACGCCGATGGCGAAGGCTCGGCCCATGTCGGCCGGCGCATGGTGATGGCCGCCACCGCCGGGGCCGTGGGAATGGTCGCGCCCGCCGTGTTCGTGCCCGTGGTCGTGCTCGTCGTGGTCATGGACGTGAGCCATGGCCTTATGTCTCACCCGTCGGGGGCGGGATCAATGCGGCCCCGCCGGCGAGGGCCTCGGCCCTGCGGGTGATCGCCGACAGCCGCTTGCTCCATTCCTCGGCCAGGGCGGCGATGGTCGGTTCGTCGGCGTCGCGGGGCACATGGTGCGGCCCGTCCCAGACCACGCCGCCGCGCGCGAACGGCGCGGGGAGCATGGTGCGGTCCCAGCTCCGCGCCCGGCCGGACGGACGGGCGGCCAGGCCGATCAGGTAGACCGCCGCCCCGCTTCGCTTGGCGATCTGGAGGGCGCCCTGCGCCAGCACCTCGGATGGCCCGCGCGGACCGTCGGGCGTCACGATCAGGGCGCCCCCGTCACGCACCCAGTCGATGGCCGCGCGATAGGCCGCCGCCGCCGCCATGGTCCGCCGAGGGTCGCCCGCCTTCGCCGTGGAGCCGCGGATTGCCGGAAACCCGGCCCGGCCCACGGCGAAGGCGATGAACTCCCCATCGGCCGAAGGCGAGATCAGCGCCCGCGTGTCCTTCCGCCGCCATTGGGGCGACATCGCCAGGCAAAGCGGGATGCGTCCGTGCCAGAACAACCCCAGCACGCCGCCGTCCCCCGCCAGCGCGGGCTCGACGCAGTCCAGGTTCTCATGGCGCCATCGCACCGTGGCCGCCACCAGCTGGATATAGCCCGCCAGCGTCCATCCCAGGACGGCCTGCACGGCCGGATGGCGCAACAGCCGTTTCAACCGGTGGGCTCCGCCTCCAGGTCCTGGCTGCGCGCCAGCCGCGCGTAGAGGCCTCGCCAGCGCACCAGGGAAGCGTGGTCGCCGGTCTCCACGACCCGGCCCCTGTCGATGACATAGATGCGGTTGGCCCCCCGAACCGTGGCCAGCCGATGGGCGATCAGGATCGTCGTGCGTCCCGCCATCAGCCGCTTCAGCGCCGACTGCACCTGGGCCTCGCTCTCCGCGTCCAGCGCACTGGTAGCCTCGTCCAGCAACAGGATCGGCGCGTCCTTCAGGAAGGCGCGGGCGATGGCGATCCGCTGCCGCTGGCCGCCCGAGAGCCTGGCGCCCGCCTCGCCGACGCTGGTCTCATAGCCCTTGGGCAGCTCCAGGACGAACTCGTGAGCCGCGGCCGCGCGGGCGGCCTGCTCCACCGCTTCGGGCGTCGCGCCGGGCCGCGCATAGGAGATGTTGGCGGCGATGGTGTCGTCGAACAGGAACGGCTCCTGGGTGACCAGGGCCACCTGTTCGCGCAGGGAGGCCAGCGTCACCTCGCGGATGTCGCGCCCGTCCACCAGCACCCGGCCCTGCGTCGGGTCGTAGAAGCGCGGGATCAGGTTGAGGATAGTGCTCTTGCCGCCGCCGGAGGGGCCCACCAGGGCCACCGTCTCGCCACGCCTCGCCTCCAGCGTCACCCCGCTCAGCGCCGCCGGCCCGCCGCCGTAGCTGAAGCCGACGTCCTCGATGCGGATGGTTCCCTCGCCACGCGGCAGGCGCGTCGCTCCGGCCTGCTCGCGCACCTCCGGCTCCACGTCCAGGGCGGCGAACAGCCGCCTGGCCGCCGACATCCCCTCCGCCATCACCGTCTGCAGGCTGGCGAGCTGGCGCCACGACTGGGAGAACAGGGCCAGAGCGCCCAGGAAGGCCACGAAGGCCCCCACGTTCATCGCCCCCGACTGCGAACGCCAGCCTGCGTAGGCGATGGCCGCAGCGGTCACCAGGGTCATCACCAGCTCGGTGGCCGGCGCGGCCCGGGCGCGTGCGTTGGCGCCCTTCACCAGGTGCGTCTGGCGCCGCTTCACCACCTCTGCGACGCGGGCCTCCTCATAGGCCTCGCGGTTCTCGATCTTCACCACGCGGACGCCATCCAGGCTTTCCATGATTGCGCTGGACAGCACCGAGGTCTCGGCCATCGCGCCCCGGGCCGCCTTGGTGGTCCGCCGCGAGAACCGCCGCATGATCCAGGTGGAGATAGGCAGGGCGACCAGCAGCACGATGGACAGCGCCTTGTCGTTGGAGACCATCACGGTCGCCGCGCCCAGCACCGTCAGGCCGTGCTGGGTGTAGCCGATCACGCCCGCCGTCGCGGCCTCGCGGATCAGGCTGGCGTCGTAGAGCACCGCCGAGACATGGGCCCCCGAATGCTGGCTGCGCAGGCGCGACAGGTCGGCGCGCACCAGCCTGCCGAACAGCTGCCGCTGCACTTCGCCCACCACCGCGTGACCGATCCGGTTGACCTGGGTGGCCTGGACCACCTGGGCGACCATCCGCCCGAGCGCCAGCACGATGATCGTCAGCGGCAGGATCAGCAGGGCGCCGGGCTTCTGGGTCACCATCAGGTCGTTAACCGCCGGCTCCAGGATCTGGATCAGCTTGGCGGAGAGCACGGCCACCGCGATGGCGGCCAGGAAAGCCACCAGCCAGCCCTTCCAGTGCGGCGCCATATAGACCCGCGCCACCCTGGCGATAAGTTCGCGGCCGGTCAGTTCCGAGGCGACGGGTGCGGTGGTGGCGGCATCGCTCATGTGACCTGGGACCGCCGGAACAGGGCGCTGTGCGCCGGCTTGGGGTTGCGCATGAGCTTATAGGGCTCGAAGCCGTGATTTCGGAACAGCCGTGTCAGGCTGTCGCGGCCGAACCATTGCAGGTGCTCCGGCGGGCAGATGTCGCTCCATTGGGAAAGGTCCGCCGGCCGGGCCGGATGCGAGGCGTCCGGCGTGGATACATAGACCAGGCCGCCGGGGCGGGTCACCTGCATGAGGCCAGCCATCACCTTGTCCACCCCCGGAAGGTGCTCGAACAGCTCGGAGGAGAAGACAAAGTCGAAGGTCTCGCCGCGCGCCGCGCAGGCCGCCAGGGTCTCGCAACGGAATGCCGCCTTCGGAAAATGCGCGGCGGCGTAGTCGATCGCGGCCTGCGACAGGTCGATCCCCACCGCGCGCTTCGCCCAGGTGGCGAAGGCCGCCGTCATGAAGCCGCCACCGCAGCCTAGCTCCAGCACGGACTTGCCCCAGACATGAGGCGCCAGTGGCAGGGAGCGCACGAAGGCGCGCCGCCGCCGCGAGGCCGCCTTCGGGTAGAAGTTGCGGTCCACGCCCCGGTAGTCGGCGTTGTAGAAGGCGTCGAGCTCGCCCTGCGAAGGGTAGGGATGGACGAACAGGAAGCCGCAAACGTCGCAGCCGAAGATGGCGTGGCCGTCCTTGAGGAGCGCCTGGCGCGATGGTCCGCTGCAGACGGGACAGCCCGTCTCCGTCTCGGACTGTTCACGGCGCGTCGACTGGCCCGGCCCCATGCGCCTAGCTAACAAGCGCCCCCGGGCAGGACAAGGCTGGGGAACCGGCGCCGTTACATCGCGTCTGCGGAGCCTGTAGGAAGGGCGCATGAGCGCGCCGCCCGCCAACAGATTCGACCTGTCGACGCCCGGCGGGCGGCTGAAGGCCTATGCTGACTACCTCTGGGTCGACCACGCCTACCTGAGGCTGGGGTTCTCCAACGCCCACTGGATCAGCGATGAGCTGGTGCGCGCCAACCAGCCCTGGCCGCATCAGCTGGCCGCCTGGAAGGCGCGCGGTATCCGCACGGTGGTCAATTTGCGCGGCGGCTTCGACGCCAGCTTCCACGCCCTGGAGAAGGACGCCTGCCAGCGTCTGGGGCTTTCCATGGTGGATTTCACCATCACCTCGCGCGAAGTCCCCTCCCGCGACAGGGTCCTAGGCGCCAAGCGGCTGTTCGAGACCATCGCCTATCCTGCGCTCATGCACTGCAAGTCCGGCGCGGATCGGGCCGGGATCATGAGCGTGCTCTACATGCATTTCCGCCAGCGCAAGTCGATCCGCGAGGCCTTGGACCAGCTCCACCTGCGCTACCTGCACGTCCGCCAGGGCAAGACCGGCGTCCTGGACTACACGTTCGAGCGCTATCTGGTTGAAGGCGAGCCCGTGGGGCTCAGCTTCCTCGACTGGGTGGAAAGCCCCGCCTACGACCCCGCCGCCATCAAGGCCGACTTCCGCGCCGGCATGTGGGGCGGACTCGTCACCGAGCGGTTGCTGCGGCGCGAATAGTTTCAATACATAAGATTTCGACAGACCGCGAAACAAGCTTGTGCGACGCTGCCGTCATCTCGGTGATGGAGGCTGAAGACGACAGCTAAACGCTGCTGTGCATGCGGTCCGACGGGTCCGCGCCCGTCGTCGATATCGTGCCGTCCATTGAGCTCCAGGATGTCCGCGCGCACGCGCATCGCCTGCTGCGTGAACACGCCAGCTGCGAGACCGTGGAGATCTGGCGCGGCGGCTTCCTCCTGCAACGGATGACCCGCTAAGCCTCCCTTTACCCGCTCAGTGCGCCTCGCCGTCGTCTAAGTCCGGGTCCAGCAGCTTGTGAGCGTGGATGATGAAATAGCGCATCAGGGCGTTGTCCACTGTCGACTGGGCCGCTGCGCGCCACGCCTTAACCGCCGCGTCATAACTCGGATAGGCGCCGACGAACTCCACCTTCGAGGGGTCGCGGAACTGGATGTGGTCGAGGGCCGCCAGTTCGCCGCCGATCACCAGGTGCAGAAGTTGTTTGTCGCTCATGGGCTCTCTCCTGACCCCCAAGTCAAAGCGCGATAAGCCGGACCCGTTCCAGGATCAACGGGGCAAGGCCCGGCGCGGCGCAGATCATGCTGAGCTGGACGGGTTGGGCGCCATTGTAGCGGAAAGGCCGGCCAGCCTGGTCACCTACCATGCAGCCCGCCTCAGTGGCGATGAGGTCCGCGGCGGCCAGGTCCCAGTCGAACTTGGCGGCCATGGCCAGGGTCGCGTCGAAGGCGCCGGAGGCCACCTCGCACATCCGCAACGCCGTGGAATTGCGCGGCTCGATACGCATCCTGGGCCAGGGCGTTGTCCAGCGGGGGTGGGCGAAGCTGCGCGGGTCGCCCACCATGCCGCAGCCTTCGATCTCGCAGATGTCGCTGGCCCGGATGGGCGCCTCGTTCAGCGTCGCGCCGCCGCCGGCGCAGGCGGCGTACATCTGGCCAAGCTGCGGGGCGAAGACCGCGCCGGCGATCGGCCGTTCACCCTCGACAATCGCGATGGAGACCGACCAGAAGGGCTTGTCGTTGAGGAAGGCCCGGGTGCCGTCGATGGGGTCGACGACGAACAGCCTGCGGCGCGTCAGGCGGTCAGGATCGTCGGCGGTCTCCTCCGACAGCCAGCCGTAGTCGGGCCGGGCGCCCCGCAGCCTTGCCTTGAGCAGCTGGTCGGCCGCCAGGTCAGCGTTTGTCACCGGTGAATTCCCGGCCTTGTACTCGATCTCCAGGCCCTTGCCACGGAGGTCGGCGGCCAGTTCGCCCGCCTCGCGGGCGGCCGCGACGACCAGGGCGAGGTCGTCGGCGGCGCTTGTCATCGGCCCGCGATGGCCAGGTCGTCCACCAGCAGCGACGGCGCGTTGGAGGCGCCCCGGATATCCAGGTCGGAGCCCGGCACGACCCGGGCGAACACGTCGATCAGGTTGCCGGCCACGGTGATCTCCGAGACCGGATAGGCGAACTCGCCGCCCTCGAACCAGAAGCCCGCGCAGCCCACCGACCAGTCGCCGGTGTTGCCGTTCAGCGAGGGGCCGAACATGGAGGTGATCAGGAGGCCCGCGCCTGCATCGCGCATCAACGCCGCCTGGTCCCTCTCACCGGGCTGCAGGGTGAGATTGGTGGGCGAGACGCCGGGCGGTCCGGCGAGCCCGCGCGAGGCGTGGCCGGTCGTGGAAAGCCCCAGCTGGCGGGCGGAGCTGGTGTTCAAGAGCCAGGTGGTCAGCACCCCGTCGTCGATGATCGCGCAGCGTCCGTTGGCCACGCCCTCATCGTCGAAGGGCGAGGAGCCCAGGCCGCGCGGGCGGTGCGGCTCGTCGGTGATGGTCAGGCCCTTGGGGAAGATCTGGTCGCCCAGCCTGTCCTTCAGAAACGAGTTGCCCCGGGCGATGGCGGGGCCGGAGATGGCGCCGATCAGCGGGCTCATCAGGGAGGCGGCCAGGCGGTTTTCGAAGATCACCGGGGCGGTGGTGGAGGCGATCTTGCGCGCCCCCAGCCGGGCGGCGGCGCGGCGGCCGGCCTCGGCCCCGATGGCGGCTGGGCCCGGCAGATCGGACTGCCAGCGCACGGAGCGGCCATCGTAGCCGGTCTCCATGCCATTATCGTCGCCGGCGATGGCCGAGGCGCCGATGGAGGAAGCCGAGGCGCGATGCAGTCCGGAAAATCCCGCGCTGCTCACCATGCGCCACGCGGTGGTGGACCAGGAGGCCGAGGCGCCGTCGGTGTTGATCACGCCGGGCGCGCCCCGCGCGGCGGCCTCGGCCTGGCGGGCGCGGTCCTCCAGCGACGCGGGACTGGGTTCGCTGGCGTCATAGAGGTCGAGATCCGGCAGCGGGCCGCGGGCCAGCCGGTCGGGATCGGCGAGGCCGGCGTAGGGATCCTCGGGGGCAAGGCGGGCCATGGCGACGGCGCGGGCGATCAGCTTGGCGCGCGCCTCGACCGAGATGTCGGAGCCGGAGACCGTCGCTTGGCGGCGGCCCACGAAGACCCGTAGGCCGAGGTCGCGCGACTCCTCACGCTCCACCTCCTCCAGCTCGTCCTGGCGCACGGTGATGGATAGGGCGCGGCGCTCGGCGCCGACGGCCTCCGCCGCATCCGCGCCGGCGGCCAGCGCGGCGGCGACCACATCGTTCAAAAGGCTCTCGTCCATCCCGGCCATATGGCGGAGCGGCGCGGTCACCACAAGCTAGGGGATGGCGAAGAACAGCAGGGCCGCGGCGGCGGCCACATAGGCCGACCATGTCATCAATATGCCGACGCTTCGGGGCGTCGACGTGCCGGAGCTGCGGCTCAGGCCGAGCGCGTGGGCCACGCGGCCGCCGAACAGAGCCAGGCCGATGACGTGCAGCAGCAGCGGCGGCCCGCCCGCCATTGCCAGCACCGCCAGGGCCACGAGGCCCGTCGGCGTGTACTCCGCGGCGTTGCCGAACGCCCGGATCGCCTGGGCCAGTTCCTGCGAACCGCCGTCGCCGAACGCCACCTTGTTCACCCGGCGCTGGCGCACCACCAGCACCGACAGCACCACCAGCAAGATCATGTGCAGGCCCGCCCACAGGGCGACCGCTTGCGCCGAGCCGGGATTCTCCATGCGGTTTGTCCTCCTAGTCCGGCAGGCCGAGCCGGGCCCATTTGGCGGACACAGCCTCGACCGTGGCGGCGTCCATGTCGAGCTTACGACCCCATTCGCGATGCGTCTCGGGCGGCCACTTGTCGGTGGCGTCCAGCCCGATCTTCGAACCCAGCCCGCTATCCGGGGAGGCGAAGTCCAGGTAGTCGATGGGGGTGTTCTCCACCACGGTGATATCGCGGGCCGGGTCCATCCGGGTGGAGACCGCCCACATGACGTCCTTCCAGTCGCGGGCGTCGATGTCGTCGTCCACGACGATGACCCACTTGGTGTACATGAACTGCC
>CANJKG010000095.1 GCA_947474775.1 Caulobacteraceae bacterium
AGGCCTCGAAGGTGGGGACCTTGTCCTCCTGCATGTCCTTCGAATAGGCCATCGGCAGGCCTTTCATCACCACGGAGAGCTGGGTGAAGGCGCCCAGCAGCCGCCCGGCCTTTGCGCGGACCAACTCGGCGGCGTCGGGGTTCTTCTTCTGCGGCATGATCGACGAGCCGGTCGTGAAGGCGTCCGACAGGGTGATGAAGCCGAATTGCGGCGTCATCCAGATGACGATCTCCTCGGCCAGCCGCGAGAGGTGGATCGCGCAGATGCTGGCCGCCGCCAGGGACTCGAGCGCGAAGTCACGGTCGGCGACGCTGTCCAGGGAATTGGCGGTGGGCCGGTCGAAGCCCAGAGCCTGGGCGGTGTGCTGCCGGTCGATGGGGAAGGGCGATCCGGCCAGGGCGGCGGCGCCCAGCGGGCTCTCGTTCATCCGCGCCCGGGCGTCGGCGAAACGGGACGCGTCGCGGCCGAACATCTCAACATAGGCCATCAGGTGGTGGCCGAAGGTCACCGGCTGGGCGGGCTGCAGGTGGGTGAAACCCGGCATCAGGGTGGCGGCGTGCGGCTCGGCCTTGGCCAGCAGGGCCTTTTGGAGCGCCTTGATCTGGGCTGCAGTACGGTCGCAGGCCTCGCGCACCCACATGCGGAAGTCCAGCGCCACCTGGTCGTTGCGCGAGCGGGCGGTGTGCAGCCGTCCGGCCACCGACCCGGCGATCTCCGCCAGCCGGGCCTCCACGTTCATGTGGATGTCCTCGAACTCATCGCGGAACGGGAAGGTGCCGGCCTCCATCTCCCTGCCGATGTCGGCGAGGCCGGCCTGGATGGCGGCCTCGTCCTGGCTTGAAATCACCCCGGCCTTGAGCAACATCGCCGCATGGGCGCGGGAGCCCGCCAGGTCCTGGCCGGCCAGCCGGCGGTCGAAGCCGATGGAGACATTGATCGCCTGCATCAGCTCGGCGGGCTTGCCGGAGAAGCGCCCGCCCCACATAGCTTGGCCAACTTGGGCCTGGCCAACGGGGGCCTGCCCGGACGCCGGCTCAGCGGTCGGCTTTGAAGGGGTCTTGGTCATATGAGCGATCCGGCGTCGATGCCCAGGGTGGGCCTGTTGAAGTGGGCCCTCTGGGGCGCCGCCCTGATCGGCGTCGCCGTGGTTGTCTACATCATGGCGCAGGCTTCCTTCAAACCCGCACCGGCGGCCGGCGACCTGAAGTCACTGGCCAAGGGCGAAATGGCCAAGCTGACGACGCCGGACACCCCGCCCGCGCCGCCCACGATCAGCTTCTTCGACCCCGCCGGCAAGACTGTGGGGATCGGCGACTTCAAGGGCAGGATCGTGGTGCTGAACATGTGGGCCACCTGGTGCGCCCCCTGCGTCGCCGAGATGCCGACTCTGGCCAGGCTGCAGGCCGCCTATCCGGGCAAGGTTGAGGTGGTGGCGGTGAGCGTCGACACGGAATCCTCCGAATCCAAGGCGCGGGCGTTCATCGGCAAGCACTCGCCGCTGAAGTTCTACAGCGATCCGGAGATGAAGCTGCCGTTCGACGTCAAGCCGGCGGCGCCGGGCATGCCGACCACCATCCTCTACGGCCGCGACGGGATCGAGCGGGCCAGGCTCTCGGGCGACGCGGACTGGTCGGGTCAGGATGCGCGGGCGGTGGTGGAGGCGCTGCTGGCGGAGAAGGGGTGAGCAACCTGAAAGAAGCTGGAGAACGCCCGCAGCGCAGAAGCTAGACTTCGAGAGGTCGCCGCGGAAAGCCTGCTACCGGAACGGATGTGGAACTGGAAGTCGAGCGCGATCGGGGACCGGCCACCGAGATAGGCTTCGATTGAGCGATATGGAATCGAGCGCACGATTTCGACGCCATCTCGTTGATCGTCATCGCCGGGCTTGTTCCGGCGACCCAAGAACACCGACTGGAAAGTGCAAGCTGAAGCGGTGGCGCGAAAACCCAGGCACGGAGATCATGGGTGGCCGGGACAAGCCCGGCCATGACGTCACTGAATGGAATAAGATCTTAGCCTAGACCTTCACTTCCTGGCGGCGGTGGACTTCGCCGGATCGGGCGGTGAGCGCACGGAGCATATTGACCAGGGCGCCGCGGGCATCGGGGGCCAGGCGTTCGTAGGCGGTGAGCAGCTCCAGCGCGCCGGGCGTGCGCATGCGGGTGAGCATGTCGAGGTCGGCGGCCGTCTCCACGTCGGGGCCATCGAGCACGTCCAGCAGGTCCACCACCCGGCACTTCAGGGCGCGGGCGATCTGCACCAGCCGCGAGAAGGAGATGCGATTGGCGCCGTTCTCGTACTTCTGGATCTGCTGGAAGCTGACCCCGCATTGCTCGGCCAGGGCCTCCTGCGAGATGCCCATGGTGCGACGGCGGATACGCACGGCCGCGCCAAGGGCGATATCCATGGGGTCGGGGGCCTTCGGGGCCGCCTCCGGGGGTGTCTTGTCGGTAACCAAATTTTCCGCCTTCGATTGTCTTGGCGACGATACTCGCCGCAACCTGTTCGGTGGACTTAGACAATTTATTCACACTTTGGAAAGGCGTGCTCGCCTCTCGGTTGTGCCAAATGCCCCTTAAGGCCCCGCTTCGCGCCACCATGTCGCGGTCAGCTTGGTTAAATTCCAGCGCCGGCATGCCCGGGTTGCAGCATTTGACGGTTAAGCACTTGGTGACCGAAGCAGGGCCGAACTGCTCCTGGTGAATCGTACGCCAGGACATATGACGCCCACCCGCCCGCATCCCCCGTTTGACCATGGCGCCGCGCTGCGCGTGCCGCCGCCGCACGACGCGCGCAGCTGGCAAGTGCTGTGGAGCTGGCTGGGCGACGACGCGCGCGCGGTGGCGGAGGCCTCGGCGGTGCAGGTGCGGACGCCGGACGGGCCGGTGGTCGCCCATTGCGGCGACTGGATCGTGCTGACGGTGGGCGGATCGTTCCACGTGGCCCACGCGGCGCGGATCCACGACGCCTGAGGGCGCGGCGCGTCACCGCAGGGTTTCTCTCTGGTTTCAAATCCAAGGGCGCCTGAGGCGTACCTCGGCCACAGCATGATCCTCTTTTGCGCGTGATCTCGCGCGCGAGGTGCAGGCCGGGTCGACTCACGGCTCACCGGCGTGCATGGTGAAGCTATCGCCGGTAACGCTCTGACGGGCATCGGCGGCTGAGAGACCGGGTCTTGTCCGTTGCTCCCGCCTTTCCACAGCGGGGTTTTGCCTTGGTCTCCTACATGGTCTTTCCGTTCAAAGCCTCGGGCGTGGCCCAAGTCTTCATTCCGATCGACCGGGAATGATGACGTCGCCGCCGCGGCCGCCGCGATCGCCCTTCTGGAAGGGCACCGCAGCGCCGACCGGGTGACCGTGTGGTGTGAAGGCATAGTCATCTTCAGCGGGCCGTCCTCCGAATGCCTCACCTGGCTTGCCCTGTCGCCGGAACGCCGCGCAGCCTGTCCGGCGCTGAACGCCCCCGAAGAGGCCTGTCCGCCTGATTGCGGGCGGTTAGCCATCGAAATGCACGGGTCCGAGTCGCTCGGTGTCACCGGGCAGGTCGAGCCACGGTCTGGGCGCTCGATGAAGGCGTGGGGCGGTGCGTAGAACGGTTTGGTCGCCCAGTTTGTGGTGCGCCCATGCACAAGCCAATCGATGACAAAGGGTCACGGCTATGGCGGCACCAAGCATCATCGCAACACCGGCGGCGGTCATCCTGCAGACCTTCGGGGTTCGTAGCGCGACCGAGCAGCCGCGCTATCAGGTGGTCGAGCGGATCGGTCCCATCGAGGTTCGGCAATACGAGGGGCGTATCGCGGCCGAGGCCTTGGTCGCCGGCGACGAGGCGCGGGCGCGAAGCGAGGGGTTCCGCCTCATCGCCGGCTACATCTTTGGCGGAAACGCCTCGTCCACCCAGATCGCCATGACCGCGCCGGTCGCGCAGGCCAGCAAGGGTGAGAAGATCGCCATGACCGCGCCAGTCGCGCAGCAGCCTTCCGAGGCGGGCTGGCGCATCCAGTTCTTCATGCCGGCCAAATACAATCTGGGCGCCCTGCCCAAACCCAGGGACGCGAGGGTGAGGCTGGTTCAGTTGCCGCCACAGACTTACGCCGTCCTGGCTTTTTCCGGCAGCCGCTCACCCGAGGCCGTAGCTTTGAAAGAGAAGCAACTGGCCGCAGAACTGGGCCGCGCGGCCTGGAAGGCCGCAGGCGAGCCCCAGGGGTGGTTCTACGACCCGCCCTGGACGCTGCCTATCTTGCGCCGCAACGAGGTCGCGGTTGAGGTGGAGCGGCGCTGAGGGGATCGTTGATCGGAGAGCCAGGGACTGGCCGCGAGCTGGTGTCCGCGTGCACCCGTCCCGGACATCAAGACCGTCCGATTGCCGGCCACAGGGAGCATCTGGTCCCACACCTACTCTGCCTCAGGTCCCCAGCGTGCGGGCGATCAGCACCTTCATGATTTCGTTGGAGCCGCCGAAGATGCGGGAGACTCGGGCGTCACGGTACATGCGCGCGATGGGGAACTCGTTCATGTAGCCGTAGCCGCCGTGCAATTGCAGGCCCTCGTCGATGATCTTGTTTTCGGTGTCGGTTACCCAGAGCTTGGCCATCGAGACCGTGGCGGTGTCGAGCAGGCCCTTGAGTTGCAGGCCCAGGCAGTAGTCAACGAAGACACGGGCGATGGTCGCCTGGGTCTTCATCTCCGCCAGCTTGAACTGGCTGTTCTGGAAGTCGATGACCCGCTGGCCGAAGACCTTGCGCTCGCTGGTGTAGGCGATGGTCGCCTCCACGGCCATCTCGGCGCGGACGGCGGAGTTGATGGCGATGGCCAGCCGCTCTCGGGGCAGCTCGCTCATGAGCTGCCGGAAGCCCTTGCCCTCTTCCAGGCCCAGGAGGTTGTCGGCGGGCACCCAGACGTCGTCGAAGAACAGCTCGGATGTGTCGGCGGCGTCCTGGCCCACCTTGTCCAGCTTGCGGCCGCGCCGGAAGCCCTCGGCCTCGGCGGTCTCCACCACCAGGAGGGAGACGCCCTTGGCGCCCTGGCTGGGGTCGGTCTTGGCGACCACGACGACAAAGTCGGCGTTCTGGCCGCTGGATATGAAGGTCTTGGCGCCGTTGATCCGATAGCCGTTCCCGTCCTTCAGGGCGGTGGTGCGGATGGCCTGGAGGTCGGAGCCGGCGCCCGGCTCGCTCATGGCCACGGCCGCCACCAGCTCGCCGTTGCACAGGCGCGGCAGCCAGCGCTGCTTCTGTTCCTCCGTCCCGTGGCGCAGGACGTAGGGGACGACGATGCAGTTGTGCAGGCTCGCCCCCCAGCCGGAGATCTCCTTGCGGACCACCTGCTCGATCAGGATCACGTCGTGGCGGAAGTCGCCGCCGCCGCCGCCGTACTCCTCGGGGATCGAGACGCCCAGCAGCCCGGCCTGGCCGGCCTGGGTCCAGAACTCGCGCTCGACCTGGCCGGCCTCGCGCCACCGCTGCACGCGTTCGGGCGGGGCGTATTCGTCGAGGAACTTGATGACGGAATTCTCGAAGATCGCGAGATCCTCGTCCTGCATGAAGTCGGGGCGGGGGACATTGATGGCGCTCATGGGCGCGACCTAGAACAGGAACAGAGGCCGTTGGACAAGAGGTCTTGCGCGCTGGTTGGAGCCTGATCGGCTTGGAGCGATCCGGTCCAAACCGTGAATCAGGCTCTGCGCTTTGAATTTGGAGCAAGATTCATGGGTCAGGTCACCCGACCCCAATCCTGCTCCAGGAGAATTAGCCCGTCCCGCGGATCGGGCTTTAAGGTGGAGCCGATCGAATCCCGCCCGGAGCCTACGCATGACATCGACCCCAACCCCGCCGCCGGTGCTGGTGGAGCGCGAGCCAGGCCTGATCATCGCGCGGATGAACCGGCCGCAGGCGCTGAACAGCCTTTCGCCGGACCTGCGCGACATGCTGGAGGCGGTGATCGCCGAGGCCGAAGCCGACCCGCAGGTCCGCGCCCTGCTGCTGACGGGCGTGGGGCGGGCGTTCTGCGCCGGCGGCGACGTCTCGGGCATGGGGACCCGGGAGCGCAGCTTTGAGCAGATCGTCGAGAACATGGGCGAGGCGCATCGCTGGCTGAAGCGGCTGCGGCTCGCCCACACTATCGTGGTGAGCGCGGTGAACGGCGTGGCGGCGGGGGGCGGTTTCGGCCTGGCGCTGCTGGGTGACGTGATCGTGGCCTCGGAGGCGGCCTATTTCAAGTCGGCGTTCACGGCGCTGGGCGCGGCGGCGGACTTCGGCCTCGGCTGGACGCTGCCCCGGGCGGTGGGCCAGGTGCGGGCCCGGGAGATCCTGTTCAGCGAGCGGCGGATCGAGGCGGCCGAGGCGCTGGCGATCGGGCTGGTGGGCCGCGTGTTCCCGGCCGAGACCTTCGAGGCCGAGACCCTGGCCATCGCCCGCCAGATCGCCCGGGGACCGCTGTCCATGGGCCTGTCCAAGCGGCTGCTGAACCACGAGGACGCCGCAAGCCTGGACGGCTACTTCGCGGCCGAGGCGCGGGCTCAGGCGCAGGCCTTCCTGTCGGCGGACTTCCGCGAGGGCGTCAGCGCGTTCCGGGAGAAGCGCCCGGCGACGTTCAGCATGCGTTAGGGCGTCTTCGGGGCCGTCGGCGCCACCGTCGCGCACTGGCGCGCCGGGGCAGGCGGCGCTGTCTCGCCCTCCGGGATCATGCGGCGGAAGGTGAACGCGGCGAGCAGCGGTGTGGGCTCGTCGGAGAAAATATCGGTTGGCGGGACGTGGATCTCGGCCACGATGTCCACCGCGCCGGGCGGGGCCACGGTGGTCCCGAAGCCCCAGGGCCTGGCCGGCTGGCCCTTACGCAGCGAGTAGGTTCCGCTGCCCGGCGAATGGCCCCGGCCATAGGTGTCCGACACGCCGTTGCCGGCCATCTGGTAGTAGATGCTGAGGTCTGCGTCCGCCTCCAGCCAGAGCTCGAAGCGATGGAAGTCCTGCTCCTCCTCTTCCCCCCCAAGGGTCTCGACCAGCCAGCCGCATAGCTCGACGGCGCGGGCGGGGCCGGAGGCCGCTGCGGCGACGGCCAGGGCCGCCAGCCCCCCCCAGGATGCGTCTCATCGTAACTCCCTCCATCGACGAGCGAACACGGTTCCCTAGCACGAATGGCTTGACCCGGGCTTCCCCCGCCGCGAGAGACCTCCCGAACAGAGAGGGAGACGGGCGCTTGCTGATCGCGGTTCTTGGGGGCACGGGGAATCTGGGGTTCGCGTTGGCCCGGCGCTGGGCGCTGGCGGGGCGCAGGATCGTGATCGGCTCGCGCAGCGCCGACAGCGCCAAGGCCGCGGCGGCGGAAATCCTCAAGGACGCAGCCGGCGCCGACGTCACCGGCGACGAGAACGCCGCGGCGAGTGCGGCGGCCGACCTGGTGGTGCTCACCGTGCCCTTCGCCTCGCAGCGGGCGGTGCTGGAGCATGTGAAGGGGGCGCTGGTCGGCAAGGTGCTGATCGACGCCACCGTTCCGCTGGTGCCGCCCAAGGTGATGCGGGTGCAGCTGCCGGCCGAGGGCTCGGCGGCCATGCTGGGCGCGGCCATCGTGGGCGAAAGCGTCCGCGTGGTCTCGGCCTTCCACAACGTGCCGGCCGAGGTGATCCGCACGGACGCGGAAGTTGACTGCGACGTGCTGGTGTTCGGCGACGACAAGGCCGCGCGCGAGGAGGCGGTGAGCCTAGCCAAGGACGCGGGCCTAAGGGCCTTCCACGCCGGGGCGCTGGCCAATTCGGCCTCGGCCGAGGCGCTGACCTCGGTGCTGATCTTCCTCAACAAGCAGTATGGCGGCCATGCCGGCATTCGCCTGACCGGCCTGGAGCACGACTGATAGGCCATGTGATCGCCCTGTCGGGAGGTGTCGGGGGCGCCAAGCTGGCGTTCGGGCTGGCGCGCGTGCTGGCGGCGGGCGACCTGACCATCGTGGTCAACACCGGGGACGATTTCGAGCACCTGGGCCTTTTGGTCTGTCCGGACATCGACAGCGTGACCTATGCCCTGGCGGGGCTCTCTGACCGCGAGCGGGGCTGGGGACTGGCGGGGGAAACCTGGGGCTTCATGGCGGCCCTGAAGCGGCTGGGCGGGGCGGACTGGTTCAACCTTGGCGACCACGACCTGGCCATGCATGTGGAGCGCACGCGCCGGCTGGCGGGGGGGCGGACGCTGTCGCAGGTGACCGCCGAGCTGAGCGGGGCGCTGGGGATCGCGCACCGGGTCGCGCCGATGTCGGACCAGCCGGTGCGGACCTTCGTGGATACGGACACCGGACGGATGGCGTTCCAGCCCTATTTCGTGCGCGAGCGGTGCGCGCCGGTGGTCAGCAGCCTGGACTATGTGGGCGCGCAGGATGCGCGGCCGTCGCCGGCCTTTTCCGAGGCCCTGGCGCGGCCCGACCTGTCGGCGATCGTGATCTGTCCGTCGAACCCCTATCTCAGCGTCGATCCGATCCTGGCCCTGCCGGGGGTGGCCGAGGCGATCAGGGCGTCAGGGGCGCCGTGCGTGGCGGTCTCGCCGATCGTGGGGGGACAGGCGCTGAAAGGGCCGGCGGCCAAGCTGATGGCCGAGCTGGGCGCTGTGCCCGGGAATGCGGCGGTGGCGGCGCACTACCGAGGACTGGTCGACGGGCTGGTGATTGACGCCGGTGACGCGGCAGATGCGGCGGCGATCGAGGCGGCCGGCATGGCGGTGTTGGCGACGGCCAGCGTGATGGTCACCGACGAGGACCGGGCGCGGCTGGCGTGCGAGTGCCTGGACTTCGCCGGGCGGCTGGTCTGATGGGCCAGGTGGTGATCGCCGCGCGGGGTGGGCCGCAGGCCAAGTCGCGGCTGGCCGAGCTACTGTCGCCCGAGGACCGGGCCGGCCTGGTGGAGGTGATGCTGCGCGACATGCTGGAGGCCGCGGCGAGCGCGCCCCGGGTCGGCGGGCTATGGGTGGTGACGCCGACCGCGGCGCTGGCGGACATCGCGCGGGAGGCGGGGGCGCAGGTGATCGACCAGGCCGAGCCGGTGGGACTGAACGCGGCCTTCCGTCAGGCGCTGGCGGCGGTGGGGGAGGCGGCGCCCTACGAGACCATTGCGCTGCTGCCGGGCGACCTGCCGCTGCTGGCGGCCGGGGACCTGGAGGCGGCGCTGGCGCTGGCGGAGGCGCACGGGGTGGCGCTGGCCCCGGCCATCGATGGCGGCACAGGGGCGCTGGTGCTGCGAGCCGGCGTCGAGCTCACGCCCCGTTTCGGAGCCCGGAGTTTTGGCGTACACAGCGAGCAAGCCGCACGCCGGGGACTATCTGTAGCCGTCCTAGAGACGGAATCCCTGGCGAGAGACCTCGACCGGCCCGAAGATGCGACCTACGTGATGGAGGCGGCGCCGGGGAGGCGCACCGCCCTCTTCCTGTCCGAACGCCTGTCGAGGTTGACCGCGCAATGATCGATCACGCCGACCGAGCCGCGTTGAGGGCTCGCCTGACCACCGCCCCGCTGGCGGCGCTGACGGCGGAGGCCCGGCAGGTACGCGACGCCGCGTTCGGGGACGTGCTGACCTATTCGCGCAAGGTGTTCGCGCCGCTGACGCAGCTGTGCCGCGACGTTTGCCACTACTGCACCTTCGCCAAGGCGCCGGCGCGGCTGCCCAGCCCCTACCTCTCCGCCGACCAGGTGCTGGAAATCGCCCGCGCGGGCGCACGCGCGGGCTGCAAGGAGGTGCTGTTCACCCTGGGCGACAAGCCGGAGCTGCGCTACCCGGCGGCGTGCCAGGCGCTGGGCGAGCTCGGCTTTGCCACCACCGTCGACTACCTGGCCCACGTGGCCGGCCGGGTGCTGAAGGAGACCGGGCTCCTGCCGCACATCAACGCCGGCGTGCTGACGCCGGAGGACTACGCCCTGTTGCGGCCTGTCTCGGCCTCCATGGGGATGATGTTGGAGAGCGCGTCCGAGCGCCTGCGCCAGCGGGGCGGCCCGCACTTCGGCTCGCCGGACAAGGACCCGGCGGTGCGGCTGGCCTCCATCGCCGCGGCCGGCGCGGCCGGCGTGCCCTACACCAGCGGCATCCTGATCGGCATCGGCGAGACCCGCGATGAGCGGCTCGACGCCCTGTTCGCGCTCGCCGACCTGCACGCCGAGCACGGCCACATCCAGGAAGTCATCGTCCAGAACTTCCGCGCCAAGCCCGGCACCAAGATGGCTCATGCGCCCGAGCCCTCCGAGGAGGAGCTGCTGTGGACCCTGGCCGCCGCGCGGCTGATCTTCGGCGGCGAGGTGAGCGTCCAGGCGCCGCCGAACCTGAACCCCGGCCGCACCGAGGCCCTGATCGCCGCCGGCCTCGACGACTTCGGCGGAATCTCGCCGGTGACGCCCGACCATGTGAACCCCGAGGCGCCGTGGCCGGAGATCGCCGCGCTCACCGAGGCCTGCGCCGGCGTGGGCCATGTGCTGGTGGAGCGGTTGACCGCCTATCCGCGCTACATCCATGCGCCAGACCGCTGGCTGGACAAGGCGGTGCGCGGCAAGGCGCTGGCCCTGGCCAACACCGGCGGGCTGGCGCGGGAATCGGCCTGGTCGCCGGGCCTCGCCGATCACGCGCCGCCGACGCCCGCCGACCCGCTGGGCTTGGGCGCTGCGCCCTCGCCCGGGCTGATGCGCGATGCGCCGCTGGAGCGCGTCATGGCGCGGATCGAGGCGGGGCAGGAGCCGGCGGAGGCGGACCTGACGGCGCTGTTTTCGGCGCGCGGGGCGGCGGCGGCCAATATCGCGCAGGCGGCGGACGACCTGCGCAATCAGGCCTGCGGCGAGACGGTGACCTATGTGGTCAACCGCAACATCAACTACACCAACATCTGCACCTACAGCTGCTCGTTCTGCGCCTTTTCCAAGACCTCGACCAAGGCCGGCACCCGCGACAAGCCCTATGTGCTGTCGATGGAGGAGATCGGCCAGCGGTCGGCCGAAGCCTGGGACAAGGGCGCCACGGAGGTCTGCCTGCAGGGCGGAATCCATCCGACCTATGACGGGAACACCTATCTCGATGTGGTCCGGGCGGTGAAGCGGGCGGTCCCGGGCATGCACGTCCACGCCTTCTCGCCGCTGGAGGTGAGCCACGGGGCCGAGACCCTGGGGCTTACGCTGCACGACTTTCTCAGCATGCTGAAGGACGAGGGCCTGG
>CANJKG010000096.1 GCA_947474775.1 Caulobacteraceae bacterium
GGGCTTCCGGATCGCCATGGCCGGCCTGGACGGCGGGCGGATCAACATCGCCTCCTGCTCCCTGGGCGGCGCCGGGCTGGCGCTGGACACCGCCACGGCGCACCTGGAGACCCGCAGGCAGTTCGGCCGGGCGCTGAAGGAATTCCAGGCTTTGCAGTTCAGGCTGGCGGACATGGCCACAGAGCTGGACGCCGCCCGGCTGATGGTGCGCCGGGCGGCCCATGCCCTGGACAATGAACATCCCGAGGCCACCCGCTATTGCGCCATGGCCAAGCGCTTCGCCACCGACGTGGGCTTCGAGGTGGCCAACCAGGCGCTCCAGCTGCATGGGGGCTATGGCTACCTGCGCGACTACCCCCTGGAGCGGATCGTACGGGACCTGCGGGTCCACCAGATCCTCGAGGGGACCAACGAGATCATGCGGCTGATCATCGCCAGGGAACTCCTGAAGTGAGGGAGCTGCTGAAATGAGCGAGCCGGAAGTCCTGGCCCGCGTCGAGGGCAAGGTCGGCCGCCTGACCCTGAACCGGCCGGGCGCGCTGCATGCGCTGACCGCGGACATGTGCCGGATCATGACCGCCGCCCTCCTGGCGTGGCGGCGCGATCCGGCGGTCCAGGCCGTGCTGGTCGATCACGCCGAGGGAACGCGGGGCTTCTGCGCGGGCGGCGATATCCGCATGCTGGCCGAAAGCGGGGCGGGCGACGGGACGGCGGCGCGGGCGTTCTTCTTCACCGAATACCGGTTGAACCACCTGCTGTTCGTCTACGAGAAGCCGGTGGTCGCGGTGATGGACGGGATCACCATGGGCGGCGGCGTGGGTATCTCCCAGCCGGCCCGCTACCGGATCGCGACCGAGCGGACCACCTTCGCCATGCCGGAGACCGGCATAGGCCTGTTCCCGGACGTGGGCGGCGGTTGGTTCCTGCCGAGGCTCCCCGGCCATGCGGGCCGGTGGCTGGCGCTGACCGGGGCGCGGATCAAGGCGGCGGACTGCCTGCTGCTGGGGTTGGCCACCGACTACCTGGAAAGCGAGCGGCTGGAGGCGTTCAAGGCCCGGTTCATCGCCGATCCAGCCGCAGTCGAGACGATCCTGACCGAACTGGAGGGCGACGCCGGCCGACCGCCCTTCGCCGCCCATCAGGACGAGCTCGACCGCGCCTTCGGCCAGGACAGCGTGGAGGTGATCGTCGCCGCGCTGGAGGCCTCAGGCAGCGACTGGGCGCGCGATCAGCTGGCGACGCTGTCCACCAAGTCGCCGCAGACCATGAAGGTCTCCTTCCGCCAGCTCGCCGCGGGGGCGAAGCTCGCCGACTTCGCCCGAAACATGGCCATGGAGTACCGGATCGGCGCCCGCGTCGTGCGGCGGCATGACTTCATCGAGGGCGTCCGGGCGGTGATCGTCGACAAGGACAACAAGCCGCGCTGGAACCCGGCGACTCTCCAGGACGTCACGCCCGCCCTGCTGGACGAGATATTCGCCCCCCTGCCGCCGGACCAGGAATGGTCGCCTTTGCCGGAGCTGTCCGCATGAGCCGCATCGCCTTCATCGGGGTCGGGAACATGGGCGCCGGGATGGCGGCCAGCCAGGCCAGGTCGCAGAACGCCGTGACCGCCTTCGACCTCTCGGCCGAGGCCTTGGGACGGGCCGCCGAGGCGGGATGCGCCACCGCAGGTTCGGTGGCCGAGGCGGTGAAGGACGCCGAGGTGGTGATCACCATGCTGCCCGCCGGCCAGCATGTGCGCAGCGTCTACGCCGAGCAGGTGCTGCCCAATGTCCCGGTGTCGGCATTGCTGATCGACTGCTCGACCATCGACGTGGATAGCGCGCGGGCCGTGGCTGCCCAGGCGGCGGCCAGGGGGATGCGGTTCGCTGACGCGCCTGTCTCCGGCGGCATCATGGCGGCCGAGGGCGGGACCCTGGCCTTCATGGTGGGCTGCGACGCCGATGTCTTCCCGCAGGTGAAGGCGGCGCTGGAACCCATGGCCAAGGCGGTGATCCATGCCGGCGCCGCCGGAGCGGGACAGGCGGCCAAGATCTGCAACAACATGCTCCTGGGGATCTCCATGCTGGGGACCTGCGAGGCCCTGGCCCTGGCCGAGAAGCTGGGCCTCGACCCCGACCGGTTCTTCGAGGTGGCCGGCCAATCGTCGGGCCAGTGCTGGTCGCTCACCGCCTACAGCCCGTGGCCGGGCCAGGTTCCGGCGGCGCCTTCGAACCGCGACTACCAGGGCGGCTTCCTGACCTCGCTGATGCTCAAGGACCTCAAGCTGGCGCAGGAGGCGGCGGCGAAGTCCGGCGCGGCCACGCCCATGGGCGCCCAGGCCGAAGCCCTCTACGCCCTGTTCGACGGCCTGGGTTACGGCGGAAGGGACTTCAGCGCCGTTCTGCAACTCATGCGCGGCAAGCTCGACGCGCTCGTCTTGACCAACCAGTGAAAGGAAACCCCATGGCGTTCACGCTCGAGAGCTTCTCCCTGGCCGGCAAGGTCGCCGTGGTCACCGGCGCGGGCGCGCGAGGCGCCAGTATCGGCCGCGCCTACGCCCTCGGCCTGGCGGGCGTGGGGGCCGCCGTGGTGGTCGGCGACATCAACGGTGACGGGGCCAAGGGGGTGGCCGCCGAGGTCGTCGCTGCTGGCGGCCGGGCGATCGGCGTGCAGGTGGACATCACCGACGAGGCCTCGGTGGCCGCCATGGCCCAGGCGGCGCGGGAGGCCTTTGGCGGCGTGGACATCCTGGTCAACAACGCCGCCCTGATGGTGGAGCTGAAGCGCAGCCTGATCCTGGACGTGGAGATCGATGACTGGAACCGGCTGTTCGCGGTCAATCTCACCGGGGCGCTGATCTGCTGCAAGGCCTTCGCCCCGATGATGCGCGAGCGGGGCGGCGGCAGGATCGTCAACCAGGTCTCGGCCGGCGCCTATCCGCCGCTCAGGCCCTACGGAATCACCAAGCTGGCGCTGGTGGGCCTGACCACGTCGCTCGCCCGCGAGCTGGGCAAGGACAACATCAATGTCAACGCCATCGCCCCCGGGGCGACGCAGAGCGAGGCCGGCCAGGCTCTGTCCCAGCCCGGCAGCCCATTCTCCAACATGATCGAGGCCACCGCCGCCATCCGCCCCAAGGGCCAGCCCGAGGATCTGGTGGGCGCGCTGCTGCTGCTCTGCTCGCCGGCAGGCTCCTGGATGACCGGCCAGGTGATCCACGTTGACGGCGGCTGGATCATCAAGGTCTGAGCCGGTTGTCTTACGCTGCGGCGCCTGCTTAGAGGAACGCGCCGGACGCGCCGGAGGGCGCATGTCGGAACGGAGATATCACATGGCGGAAGCCTATATCGTGGCCGCGTCGCGGACAGCCGGCGGGCGCAAGGGCGGACGGCTGCGCAACTGGCACCCGGTCGACCTCGCCGGGGCGGTGATCGACGACCTGCTTGACCGCTCGGGCGCCGACCCGGCGCTGATCGAGGACGTGATCATGGGCTGCGTCGGCCAGGCCGGCGAGCAGTCGCTCAATGTCGCGCACAATGCAGTGCTGGCGTCGCGCCTGCCGCAGAGCACGCCCGGCGTCTCCATCGACCGCCAGTGCGGCTCGTCCCAGCAGTCCATCCACTTCGCGGCCCAGGCGGTGATGAGCGGGATGCAGGACGTGGTGATCGCCGCCGGCGTCGAGAGCATGTCGCGGGTGCCGATGGGCATGCCGGTGGCCCTTCCGGCGACCAACGGCTTCGGCCTCCCCAAGAGCCCGCGTATGGAGGCCCGCTTTCCAGGCGTGACCTTCTCCCAGTTCACCGGCGCCGAGATGATCGCGAAGAAGTACGGCCTCAGCCGCGAACAGCTCGACGAATTCGGCTACAACAGCCACCGCAAGGCCGCGGCCACCACCCAGGCCGGGGCCTTCAGGGACGAGATCCTGGTGCTGGACGGCGTCGACAAGGACGGCGCCCCGGTGGTCCACGACACGGACGAGGGCATCCGCTACGACGCGAGCCCCGAGAGCATGGCCGCGGTGCGCCTGTTGCAGGAGGGCGGCTCGATCACCGCCGCCACAGCCAGCCAGATCTGCGACGGCGCCTCGGGCGTGATGATCGTCTCCGAGAAGGCTCTGAAGGACCTGGGCGTGGCGCCGCTGGCCCGTATCCACCACATGACCCTCGTGGGCCACGACCCGGTGATCATGCTCGAGGCTCCGATCCCGGCGACGCAGCGGGCGCTGCAGAGGGCGGGCATGTCGATCGATGACATCGACCTCTATGAGGTGAACGAGGCCTTCGCGCCGGTGCCCATGGCCTGGTTGCAGGCGATCGGCGCCGATCCGGAGAAGCTGAACGTGAACGGCGGGGCCATCGCGCTCGGCCATCCGCTCGGCGCCTCGGGGACGAAGCTGATGTCGACCCTGTTGAACGCGCTGAAGGCGCGCGGCGGCCGCTATGGCCTGCAGACCATGTGCGAGGGCGGCGGGCTCGCCAATGTGACCATCGTGGAAAGGCTCTGATCATGGCTGGGGGGCGTGTCGTCGTCGTCACAGGCGCCTTCGGCGTCCTGGGATCGGCCGTGGCCAAGGCCGCCGTGGCGAGCGGCGCGCGGGTGGCCCTGGTGGACTTCGCCCAGGAGGCGCCCGCGGGCGTCGGCGAGATGGCGCTGGGCGGGGTCGACCTGGCTGACACCGCCGCCGCCGAGGGCGCGCTGAAGGCGGTGGCCGACAAGCTGGGCGGGATCGACGCGCTCCTGAACATCGCCGGCGGGTTCCGCTGGGAGACCCTGGAGGGCGGCTCGGTGGACAACTGGAGCCAGCTCTATCGCCTGAACGTGGTGACCGCGGCCAACGCGTCGCGGGCCGCCCTGCCGTACCTGAAGAAGAGCGCCCACGGCCGGATCGTCAATGTGGGCTCGGCCGCCGCCCTGAAGTCCGGCATGGGCATGGGCGCCTACGCCGCCTCCAAGTCAGGGGTGCATCGCCTCACCGAGAGCCTGGCCGAGGAGCTGAAGGGCGACAATGTCACAGTCAACGCCGTACTGCCGTCGATCATCGACACCCCGGTGAACCGGGCCGACATGCCCGAAGCCGACTTCAAGACCTGGGTCGCGCCGGCCGATCTCGCCAAGGTGATCCTGTTCCTTGCCTCCCCGGACGCCTCGCCGGTCACCGGGGCCCTGGTGCCGGTCACCGGCCGGGTCTAGCCGGCGGCCGTCACCCGTCAGACGATGTCGCCCCTGTCGTCGGCCACCAGCACCGGGCATCCTGGCCTGCCGGCCGCCGAGCACGCCGCGCAGCGGGACGCGGTCAAGGCGCTGCAGGTGATGTGCGTCCCGGCGTCCTGACGCCGCAAATTCGCCCCGGTCGTATGAATTTTCCATGTCGCCGCCTCATCCGAGGGCGCGCGCTGACCGTAGAATCCTCAATAACTGCGACCCCTTGAGGCGCCAGAAGGGGTCTCGGCCGCCGCGATCGCGCCCCAGGCGAATTAACTGGTCCTTGTACGCTTTTGTCGGATGAGTGCATGGCATAAGAGACGCGGGCAGATGAGTTCGAACGCCACCCTGGAAAGGCCGACGGCGACCGAAGCGACGACCTCAGGTCGCCGCCGCGGACCCCTGCGGCCTGTGCACCTCACCCCGCCGCGGGCGCGGGTTTCCGGCCTGCTGGCGACCCGGCTGTTCCAGTTCGGTGACATCCTGGCGCTCATGGGCGCCTCGTTCTTCATCTACCACACCGCCCCCAACGCGGCGTTGGGCAGCTTCACCTTCCTGGCTCCCTTGGTGGGCCTGGTCAGCTTGGCGGCGTTCGACGTCTACCGCTTCGAGCGCCAGTTCCGGCCGATCCGGCATATCGGCCGCGTGGGGCTCGCCCTGCTGTCGGCGGTGGCCTTCCTGGCCGGCGTCGTGGGCCGGTTCGTCGACTGGCCAGGCCTGGTGGTCGCCACCCCGCTGTGGGCGATGGCCGCCTTCCTGCTCCTCCTACCGCTGCACCTGTTCTGGCTGGGCTTCGTGGATCGCTGGCGCAAGCGGGGCCTGCTCACCCCCAATCTGATGATCGTCGGCGCCACGCCCTCGGCGGAGCGCCTGATCGAGGCGCTGCTGATCCGCCGCGACGCCAATGTCCTGGGGATATTCGACGATCGCCGCTCGCGGATCCCGGGCGACATCCTGGGCGTGCCGGTCCTGGGCGACACCAAGGACCTGGCGAACCACCGGCTGGCGGCCTACGCCGACCGGATCGTCATCGCCGTGCCCCGCCGCAGCGAGGCGCGCATCGCCGAACTGGTCTCCGGCCTGACCGTGCTGCCCAACGAGATCATGCTGCTGGTGGACGAGGCGGGCGGCGCCGAGGGCTTCGCGGCCAGGCTGGCGAACCTGCCGCTGTCCCGGCTCGCGGGCGTTGAACACAATCCCCGGAGCGCGGCGCTGAAGCGGGCGCAGGATCTGGTGTTGACCTCCATGGCCCTGGTGGCCCTGGCCCCGGTGATGCTGGTCGTGGCGATCGCCATCAAGCTGGACTCGCCCGGCCCGGTGTTCTTCCGCCAGCGGCGCCACGGGTTCAACAACGAGGAGATCGTCGTCTGGAAGTTCCGCTCCATGAAGGTGGAGAAGCAGGACAACACCGCCTCGCGCCAGGTGACCGCGGACGACGATCGGATAACCCGCGTGGGTCGCTTCATCCGCAACACCAGCATCGATGAGCTGCCGCAGCTGTTGAACGTGCTGAGCGGCGAGATGTCCCTGGTGGGGCCGCGTCCGCACGCCGTGGGCATGAAGAGCTCCGGCGTGGAGAGCGCGCGGCTGATCCGCGAGTATGCGCACCGCCACCGGCTGAAGCCCGGCCTCACCGGCTGGGCCGCCATCCAGGGCTCACGCGGGCCGGTGGACACCGTCGAGGATCTGCGCCGCCGCCTCGTCCTCGACCTGGAGTACATCGAGCGTCAGTCGTTCTGGCTCGACCTGTGGATCATGTTCAAGACGCTGCCCTGCCTCCTGGGAGACCGGGCCGCCGTCCGCTAAAGCACGATGCGATCAGACGGAATCGTCCGATCGTTGAATCGCGCTCGACAATCAAAGGCGTAGAGGCTGATTCACGGTTCAGATGGTTCCGTCTGAACCGATCAGGCTCTAGTTCGGCGTGCTCAGGTCGGGCGGAGGTTGACCGCCCTGGCGCGGGCCTGCAGCGAGGACTGGATCGCCGCCTCGGCGTCGTTGAACAGCCCCACGGGCCAGGAAACGCCCTCGGCGTCGATGAGGACGCCGCTCCAGCGGCCCTCGTCGGCGGGTTGCACGGAAATCCAGAAGTCGTCTTCGACAGCCTGTCTCATTCCAGCCTCCTTCGCAGTTTCTGGAGGAGGTGCTGCAAGGCTTGTTCCAACGCGCGGCCGGCGCCTCGACAAGCCGGCTCCAGGCGGGCAAAGAGGCGCCTGAAGGTTCGAAATCCAAAGGGAGTGGAACGTGAGCTTCGCACTGAAAGAATTGGATTCGGTCTATGTCGCCGGCGAGTGGGTGAAGCCCAAGTCGGACCCCGATCCGGTGTTCAACCCGGCGACCGAGGAGGTGATCGGCCTGGCGCCAGTGGGCGGCAGGGTGGAGATGGAGGCGGCGATCGCCGCCGCGCGCGAGGCCTTCGACAAGGGCGTGTGGCCGCGGATGTCCCCGCAGGAGCGCGGCGCGAAGCTGCGCGAGATGCACGCCGAGCTCGCCAAGCTCGAGAACGAGATCGTCGAGCTGATGGTTCTGGAGGTCGGCGCCCTGCGCTCGCTGGCCAAGGCTGGCCAGTTCGACAAGCCCATGCGCGACACCCTCCACACCCTGGAGCTGGGCTCGCGCTATCGCGACACGCCGCTGCCTCCGGGAAACACGCCCAATCCGCTGGGCCAGCGTACCTTCTCCGGCGGGGTGATCCGGCGCGAGCCGATCGGCGTCGTGGGCGCCATCACCCCCTACAACTTCCCCTTCCTGCTCAACCTGGTGAAGGTGTTCCCGGCCCTGATGACCGGCAACACCGTCGTGCTGAAGCCGTCGCCGTTCACGCCCTTCTCGGCCCTGATCCTGGCCCAGGTGGCTGAGAAGGTCGGCCTGCCGCGCGGCGTGTTCAGCGTCGTCACCGGCGGCAAGGAAGCCGGCGAACTGCTGACCACCGATCCCCGGGTCGACCTGATCACCTTCACCGGATCGGACGCCACCGGCGTGGCGATCGCCAAGCAGGGCGCGGCGACCCTGAAGCGTATCCACCTGGAGCTGGGCGGCAAGTCGGCGCACATCGTCCGCGGCGACGCCAACCTCGCCGAGGCGGTGACCAATGGCATGCGGTTCACCACCCACTGCGGCCAGGGCTGTGTGCTGCCCTCGCGCCACCTGGTGCACAACTCGGTCCGCGCCAGATACGTGGAGCTGCTCACCGAGAAGGTGAAGGCGCTGAAGCTGGGCGATCCCAACGATCCGTCGACCACGCTGGGCCCGCTGATCCGGGAATCCCAGCGCGGCCGGGCCGAGCATTTCGTGGCCGAGGGCCTGAAGTCCGGCGCCAAGCTGATGACCGGCGGGCAGCGGCCATCGCACCTGCCGAAAGGCTACTTCTTCGAGCCGACGGTGTTCGACAATGTCGACAACGCATCACCTCTGGCCCAGGAGGAGGTGTTCGGCCCGGTGGTCGCGGTGATGGGCTTCGACACCGACCAGGAAGCCATCGACCTGGCCAACGACTCCCGCTTCGGCCTGGCCGGCTATGTGCATTCGGCCGACCTGGCGGCGGCCTATGAGATGGCCTGCGCCATCCGCGCGGGCGGGGTCCACATCAACGGCGGCGGCGGGCCGGACGGCAATTCCATGCCTCCGTTCGGTGGCTACAAGTACTCCGGGATGGGGCGTGAGAACGGCGAGGAGGGCCTCAACGCCTTCACCGAGCTGAAGACCCTGACCTTCCGACAGTCGACGCCGTCCGCCTAAGTCCGGATCGCAGGCCGGGACGGCCGCCTTCCGACGCCTCCACTGTCGGGCGGCGGCCGCGTCCGTCCCGCGCCAGGAGACCATCGATGAAGTTCTGCATCAGCCTGCCGCATGGGACGGAGGTCCAGGCGCTCACCCAGGAATGGGAGAAGGGCGTGGGCGGGGCGGAGATCGCCCGGGCGGTGCGGCTCGCCGACGAACTGGGCTTCCAGTCGGTCATGCTCGGCGAGCATTTCGTGATTCCGGCCGGGCACGTCGGGCTGTCAGGCGACCACTACCTGCAGGCGACCACCGCCCTGGGCTTCGTCGCCGGCTGCACCCAGCGGATCAAGCTGGCCACCTCGGTCACCATCCTGCCCCTGCAGCACCCGATCGTGCACGCCAAGATGTGGGCCACGCTGGACTGGCTGAGCGGCGGGCGGGCGATCATGAGCGTCGGCGTCGGCTGGCTGGAGGAGGAGTACGATCTGCTGGGCGTGCCCTTCCGCCAGCGCGGCGCGCTGTGCGACGAATACCTGGCGGCCATCCACGAGCTGTGGACCAGCGACAGCCCGACCTTCGACGGGAAGTATGTGAAGTTCAAGGACGTGGGCCAGCGTCCAAAGCCGGTGCAGAAGCCGCGCATCCCGATTTGGTTCGGCGGCGAGGCGGACCCGGTCCTCAAGCGGGTGGCGAAATGGGGCGACGGCTGGTCGCCGTTCACGACCCCGCCGGAAAAGTTCCCCGAGCGGCTGGATTTCATCCGTTCCCAGCCGGACTACCACGGCCGGCCTATCGCCCTGCAGTTCGCCCTGTCGCGGCTGGGGCTGGGCGACGGCCATGTGAAGCTCAACAACCCAAAGTCGGTCGGCAGCCAGGACGCCCAGTACGTGCTGGACCAGATCGGCTGGCTGGCGGGGCTGGGCGTGACCGAGG
This sequence comes from Caulobacteraceae bacterium, assembly GCA_947474775.1. Taxonomy (GTDB): domain Bacteria; phylum Pseudomonadota; class Alphaproteobacteria; order Caulobacterales; family Caulobacteraceae; genus Phenylobacterium. Next base: position 9,841 of record CANJKG010000096.1, read on the forward strand.
TGCGGCTGGCCGTGCCGCCGTTCACCGCGTTCGAGGCCTACCTCGACTGGCTCCGCTGGACGGCGGAGGAGATATTCCCCAAGGCGCCGTGAGGCGCCTCAGCTGCACAGGCCGCCGCGCCCGCCTTCCAGGTGCAGGTCGGCGCCCGCATGGCCCTTCAACCCGCCGATCCCCGCTTCGATCCCGATGGCGCTGAAGCCGCGTGGTGGTGGTGATGGGCGCACTTGGCAGTCGGCAGTCGGTCCCGGACACCAGCACACCTCCAGTAGGTCTGGAGTGAATCGGCAGCTGAAGTAACGGGCACATGATCCGCGTCCTGTCCGAATCCGGTGCGCTCTGGGCATCTGTCAATGGAATGCGGTAACTTCAGGCTGGACGCCAAGGGAGACTGTCCATTACCTGAATCTCCGCTCCAGGTCGGCCGACCCCGTCAACATTCCTTGGAAAAACGATGTCTCACATGATCTCGAGAAAGAAGTCCTGGCGCATGGCGCTGCTGGCGCCGGTGCTTCTCATGGCGGCCTGCCTGGGATCGCAGGCCGCCGCGCAGATCGCGGCCGATGTGATCATCCACAATGGCAAGCTCGTCACGGTCAATGACGCCTTCGAGATCACCGAGGCGCTGGCCGTGCTCGACGGGAAGATCATCGCCGTGGGGACGGATGCGAAGATCATGCCGTTGCGGGGTCCGAAGACGCGCATGATCGACCTGGAGGGCAGGACCGCGCTGCCGGGCTTCTACGACAACCACCACCACATCGGCACGGGGAGGGAAGACCCGAACGAGCAGGACTGGAACACGCTCACGAAAAAGACCGAGGTGCTCAAGGTCGTAGCCAAGCGTGCTGCCGAGGTTCCCGCCGGGCAGTGGGTCTATGGCACCCTCCAGAACGAGACCATTTTCCAGACGGAGATGCCGACCCGGTGGGATCTGGACAAGATCGCCCCCAACCATCCGGTGTTCCTGCACCGCGGCCACCTCTCGGTCGCGAATTCCATGGCGATGCGGCTGGCGGGTGTGTCGCGCGACTCCCCCGACCCCGTGGGAGGCAAGATGGAGAGGGATGCGAAAGGCGAGCCGACGGGGTGGTTCCGTGAGGGGGCCGGCCACCGCATGATCAATCACGCGATCCCCGAGCCGCCCCCGAGGACGGAGGAGGAGAAGGTCCGGGGCTCCCGCGA
>CANJKG010000097.1 GCA_947474775.1 Caulobacteraceae bacterium
CCTGCCCTGACCGGTCAGCACATCAACCTGGCGCAGCTTGGCGACGATCTCTTCCGGCTTGTGGTGCTTCCTTGCCATCGTTCCATCCATCCAAAATGGTCCTCGGACCAACATAAGGGATGGATCACTTCAAGGGGGTCAGACCAGAACTCCCCAGGCGCAATGCGCAGCACCAGGTCCCGCTCCCGCTGCGCGCGCCCCTCGTTCCATCGCATGCGGAACAGGATGGTCTCATTGGAGAAGCCGGCGCCCACGGGATAGGCCAGGTCGGAGATCTGCGGCGAGCCGGCCGGCAGGCGCTTCCGCAGCCAGCGGATCAGCTGCCCCCCCACCTTGTCCAGTCCCAGACGCAGGGTCTCCTGGTACTGGGAGCCGCTGGGCGCGGCCAGATGAGCCTTGGCCTCCGCCCGCGCCATGGTCAGCCGACCACCCCTTGGCGACGCAGCGCCTCGATCCGACCGTCATCGAGACCCACGCTGCGCAGCACCTCGGCGGTATGTTCCCCCAGGTGCGGCGAACGGGTCGGCCGCCCGCTAGAGCCGTCGAAGGACACCGGAGCGGCCACCACATGGACCGTGCCGCCGCCGTCGAGCTCCATCTTGGGGAAGTAGCCGTTGGCCTCCACCTGCGGATCGGCCAGCAATTCGCGCATGTCTTTCTGCGGCTCCCACGGCCCCGGGAAATCCGCCAGCGCCTCCAACCATTCGGCGTAGCTGCGCCGGCCGAAGATGGCGTCCAGGTGGTCGGTGATGGCGTCGCGGTTGGCCTTGCGCGCCTTGGCGTCCTTGAACCGCGGATCGTCGGCGAGATCGGGGTGGCCGATATGCTGGCAGAGCGCGCGCCAGTCGCGGTCGGGATCCTGCATGCATAGCTGGATCCACCGCCCGTCGGAGGTGGGGTGGGAATTGGTCAGGGGATTGCCCTTCTCGGTACGCTCGAACCAGGCGGTGTAGTCGTCGTACTGCGCGGCCGTGGCGTCGGAGGAGATGGTCCACATGGCGGCGGCGAACAGGGAAGCGTCGACCACCGCCGCCTCCCCGGTGCGCTCCCGGTGCAGCAGGGCGCCGGCGATCCCGAACGCCAGGTTCATCGCCCCGATGTGGTCGCCAAACGCGCCTCGGCTGCGCACCGAATGCGGAGCCTTGGGGTCGGTCAGCAGTGCGGCGATCCCTCCGCGCGACCAGAACGATATGGAGTCATAGCCCGGACGACCCGAGTCCGGGCCGTTCGGCCCCAGGCCCGTGCCGCGGGCGTAGATGATGTTAGGGTTCATCTCCCGCAGGCCGGCGGCGTCCAGGCCCAGCCGGGTGAGCGCGCCGGGACGGAAGTTGGTGAGGAAGACATCGGCATCGGCCACCAGCTTGCGCATGACCTCCGCGCCCTCGGGCGACTTGAGGTCGAGGACGACGCTGCGCTTGCCGCGGTTGTTCTGTTCCATACCCAGGTTGGGCCGCGAGGCCTGGGCCCCGCGCAGCTCCAGGTGGCGATAGGCGTCGCCGCCCGGCGGCTCGACCTTGATCACCTCCGCGCCGAAGTCGGCCAGCACGGCGCCGGCCGCCGGGACAAACACATACTGGGCGAGTTCGACGACCCGGATGCCCTGAAATATCTGCACGGCTACGATGTCTCCGAGATTTGAACCGACGGCTATTCGGCGGCCTGGGCGACCGGCTTCGCGCGCCCGTTCCCGGTCCTGAACAGCACCCTGGCGCGACCGCCGACGATCATCGCCACGTCCTCCTCCGGCACGCCGGCGAACAGGGTGTCGATCACGTTCTGGGAGTCCGGATAGGTGGTCTCCGAGTGCGGGTAGTCCGAGGACCACATGATGTTCTTGCCGCCCGGCAGGTCGCGGTTGCGGATGCCGACGGTCTCCTCGATGAACGAGCCATAGACATTCTGGTCCATGTAGAAGGACGGCGGTTGCATCAGCGGACTCTTGGTCCAGAAGCGCTGCTTCTTCCAGGTGGCGTCCATGTAGCCGGCCAGCCAGGCGAACCAGCCCACGCCGCTCTCGACGGTCACGAACTTCAGCTTCGGGAAGCGATGGAAGACGTTGCCGTAGATCATCACGGCGATCGGCTCGGCCATGGCCACCTTGGACATCGGCAGGTCGACGAGGAACTTGTCCGGGTCGTTGAACCGGGTCTTGCGGGCGCCCAGGTGCAGGGTCAAAGCCAGGTCCAGCTCCGTGGCGGTCTGCCAGATCGGGTCGAAGTCCGGCTGGGAGTAGCTGCGGCCTGCCGATGGATCGCCGGTAAGCGCCAGGAACTGGGCCGCGGTGCCGGACATGCCAGGCTCCAGCTTCTCCCGCTTCTGCGGGAAGGCCGGGATATTGATGGCGGTGAACCCAAGCGAGGCCGCCTCGCGCATCAGGCCCACAGTCTCCTCCACGTCGCGCATGGGGACGTAGGCGACGCCGCTCAGGCGGTCGGGCGCATAGCTGCAGAAGTCGGCGACCCAGCGGTTGTAGGCGCTGAAGCTGGCCATGTAGAGCTCGTCGTTGCCGGTGCCCAGCGGGCCGCCACCGAACAGCACCGCCACGTCCATGCCATCCTGGTCCATGTCGGCCAGGCGCTCGGCCGGCATCCAGCCGCCCTTGCGGGAGTCGGACAGGCGGCCCTCCATCTTGAAGTCCTCCCACCGGCGGCCTGCCTGGGCGCCGCGCAGGTGGACCGGCTTACGCGTACCCTCGAACACCACGTAGTCCGTGTCCTCGGCGTGCTCGAGCTTCGGCGCGAACTCCCGCAGGTGCTTGGGCAGGTAGTCGGCCCAGAAGGTGGGCGGCGGGTTCACGTGGGCGTCGGCGTCGACGATCTGATAGGGGCGTGGCATAGCTTCTCTCCCTGGACTGGCGGGACTCTGCGATCCCCCTCATGTCGGCGTCCAATATGAAATCGCGGATTATAAAGCTTAGATCGATATCACGCGTGCAATCAGCCCTCAGGAGCAGGCTGTCCCATATCGAATCCTGCGTATTTGAGCCCATGTCGATATGGAGCTGCTCGGACGCCGTCAGGGCATGGAGGTGCCGCCGTTGGGCCGCAACACCTGGCCGGTGACGAAGCTGCTGGCGTCGGAGGCCAGGTAGAGCATGGCCATGGCGATATCGATCGGCTCGCCGGTGCGCCGCAACGCCGCCTTGGCCGCGCGGCCGGCGAATATCTCTTCCTTCCGCGCCTGGTCGATCCCGCCGTCAGGTCCTCGGAAGCGATGGGTGACCATCGGGGTGTCGGTGTAGCCGGGCGCCACGGCGTTCACCCGCACGCCCTTCGGTCCGACCTCCACCGCCAGGGTGCGGGTCAGCATGTTCACCGCCGCCTTGGTGAGCGAATAGGCCGACAGCCCGGGCGACGGATTGTCCGCACCGGTCGAAGAGGTGTTGATGATCGATCCACGTCCCCGCGCCGACATGATCCGCGCCGCCGCCGCGGCGCCCCAGTAGGTTCCCTTCAGGTTCACGTCGAGGATGCGGTCGAACGCGGCCGTGTCAGCCTCCACCATCTCGAAGGAAGCGATCACGCCCGCCACATTGGCCCAGACGTCCACGCCGCCCTGGGCGTCGGCCCAGTCGGCGAACGCCTGGATCGCCCCGGGATCGCGGACGTCCAGCCGTCGGGTGAGCGCCTCGGCGCCTGCGGCCCGGGCACGGTCGGCGGTCTCGGCAAGGCCGGCCTCGTCCACATCGCCCAGGACAAGCGCGGCGCCCGCACGGCCGAAGGTGACAGCGGTCTCGCGGCCGATGCCCGAGGCCGCGCCGATCACCACCGCCCTGCGCCCCTTCAGCCCAAATGTCGCCAGCAGGCCCTGGTCCATGGTTCCCCCTGTCCGACCCAAGTCTGCGCGGAGGGTCGGCGGCGGGGCAAGGGAATGGACCGGGCCGCGCCCAGTTACGTCATGACGGAGTGTCGTGCGGGCCCGTCAAATGGGTCATACCTCCCCGTGCGCGGCGCTATGGTTGCGGCCTTGCCACGGGAGAGGAACGAAACCCATGTTGAACAAGTCCGCAAAGCCGGTCGCCGTCGTCATCGGGGCCACCTCGAAGTGGCAGGCGGACGGCGCCAACACCAAGCTGGCTACGGGCGCCGGCGTCTCTGACGCCGACCTGCCTGTGAGCGTGCGATGGAGCCTGGGCGGCGCCCTGTCCCAGAAGTTCGCCAAGGAGGGGTTCTTCACCGTCCTGGCCACCCGCCGGTCCGCCAACGCTGAAGGCCTGGCCCAGGCCATTGTCGACCAGGGCGGCGAATGCATGATCGTGGAGATGGACCTGGCCTCCAGGGAGTCTATCTCGCGCGCCTTCGCCCGGGTGCGGGAAGAGGCCGGTGACGTCGATGTCCTGATCTACAACCCCGGCTATCTCGACGGCCGCGACCTGACCCCGGAGCAGGAGCCGTTCGAATTCATGCCCGACCGGATCTTCGAAACGGCCCAGGCCGTGGCGGTGAGCGGGCCGTTCCATGTGGTCAAGGAGGTGCTGCCGGGCATGCGCCGCAAGGGCGCAGGCTCCATCCTGTTCTCCAACAACAAGGCGTCCCTGCGAGGCCGCAGGCGCAAGACAGGCGAGTCCCTCTACTATCCCCGCGCGATGGTGCGCACGCTGGCCCAGGCGCTGGCGGAGGAGTCCGTCGATGGGATCCACGTGGCCAATGTGATCGTTGACGGCCCCATCGACTCGCCCGGGGTGCGCGCGCTCCAGGGCGTTCGGCCGGAGGACATCATGGACCCGATGGGGATCGCCGAGGCCTTCCACTACCTGCACACCCAGCCCCGCTCGTGCTGGACCTACGAGATCCAGCTGACACCCGCGTCCCGGGGCGGTCCTTCCTACTGAGCCTGGCGCCTCGGCCAATTGAGACCATGTCACTCTTTGTCCGGGCCGATTCCATATTGGACTTGCTCACGACCGTTCGCATCCTGACGCTCGGAGGAAACCCATGACCAGCTACGCCAGCGCCCTTCGCAAGGACGATCCCCGGATTCGCCAACTGTTCGATGTGGAGGCCGAGACCCTGCACGGCGGCTCCATGCTGATCGACGACCCGTTCCCGGCGATAAACCGCCTGCGGAACGAGGGGCCGGTCCACAAGGGCTCCATCGCCAAGCTGATCGGCTATCCCGAGAACGCATTCCGACATCATCTGCCCGAGCGGACGACCTATTCGGCGTTCTCCTTCGCCGCCGTCAGCCGCGCCTTCATTGAGAACCAGACCTATTCGTCGAAGGTCTGGAACCTGTTCGAGGGCTCCGCTGCGCGCGGCGACAGCATGCTGGAGAAGGTGGGGATGGAGCATCGACGCATCCGCGATCCGATCCAGCCGTTCTTCAGCCCGGAGGCCGCTGAAAGCTGGTGGAGCGACAAGGTCATCGCCGAGACCGTGGAGACGCTGATCTCGGAGATCGAGCGCAAGCGGGAGGCCGACCTGTTCCTGGAGCTCTGCGCGCGCATGCCCGTGCATGTGGTCTCGGCGGGCTTCGGGTTCGACGCCGAGGAGATAATCCCGTTCCGCATCGCGCTTCATGACAGCGCGCGGGCGACGGCTACCGCCCAGGAACGCCAGGACGCGCAACAGACCGTGAAGCGGATGCTGACGCGACTGATCGAGAGACGGCGGCGCGGGCCTGAGAACGACATCGTCACCAAGCTCACCCAGGCCGAGGTCACGGAGGAGGATGGGACCACGCGGCCCTTCACCACCGAGGAGATCATCGCCAACTGCTGGCTGATCGTGCTGGCGGGCGGCGGCACCACCTGGCGGCAACTGGGCATCACACTATTCGCCCTGCTGAACCATCCGGAGCAATTCGAGATCCTGCGCGGCGACCGCGGCCTGATCCCGCGTGTGGTTCTGGAGTCGGCCCGCTGGCACGCCACCGACCTGATGTTCCCGCGGCTGGTGGTGAAGGACGCCGTGCTGGAAGGCGTGGAGATACCGGCGGGCGCGCTGCTGCACCTGTGCCTCGGCGCCGCCAACCGCGACCCTACCCGCTGGGAGAACCCCGACAAGTTCGACATCACCCGGCCGGTGCAACGCTCGGTGGCGTTCGGCGGCGGGCCGCACTCGTGCCTCGGCCAACATGTCTCGCGCCAGGAGATGGTGCTGGCCCTGAACGCGGTCATGGACCGGCTGCCCAACCTGCGCTGGGACCCGTCCAAGGCGCCCGCGAAGCTGGTGGGCGGCATCTTCCAGCGTGGCCCCACCGGCCTTCCCGTGCTGTTCGGCTAGATCGTCAGGCGGGCTCACCGTAGAGGGCCAGGTCGGCCTTCATGCTCTCCGCTGTGACCGAGACGACCTGCCAGTCCACGTAGTTGAAGAACTGGGTCGCGACGAGCAGCGCCAGCGCATAGAGCGAATAGGGACGCACCCGCTCGGTGAACGGGTTGGCCACCGCCTGGGACCCCGCGCCCGGCGTGCGCTCGGCGAGCTCCGCCGGGCTCATGCGGCGGTGTAGCCACCGTCCACCGGCAGCAGCACGCCGGTGATGTTGCGCGCCATGTCGGAGGCCAGGAACAGGGCCGCGTTGGCCGCGTCCTCCGGGTCGATGGGCCGGCCCAGCGGGTGGTGCTTGCCGTAGCGCTCCAGGGTCTCCGCCGAAGGGGTGTCGAAGCCCTTGCCGGCGTTGCGGCCAAAATTGGTGATCATGCCCGCCGGACAGACGGCGTTCACCCGGATGTCCTCCTTGGCCACCTCGATGGCGAGGCCGCGGGTGAGCTGGTTCACGGCCCCCTTGGTGGCGCCGTACATCACCCCGCCCCAGCCGACCATGCCGGCCACCGAGCCGGTGTTGACGATCACCCCGCCGCCGCCCTGGGCGCGGAACTGGCGCACCGCCGCCTGGCAGCCGTAGAGCAGGCCCCGGAAGTTGATCGACACCAGCCGGTCGAAGTCCTCGTCGCCCTGGTCCGTCAGCTGCCTGGCCGCCCCGTCCGCGGCGGTGGCGACGCCGGCGTTGTTGTACATCACGTCCAGCCGGCCGAACTCATTCACCGCCCGGGCGATGGCGGCGTCCACATCGGCGGCGACCTGCACGTCGCAGCGCTGGGCGAGGGCCACGCCGCCCTCGGCCCTCACCGCAGCGGCGGCGTTTTCAGCCCATTCGGCATTGATGTCGGCGCAGACCACCCTGGCCCCATTGCGCGCGAACAGCAGCACCGCGGCGCGACCGACGCCTGAGCCGCCGCCGGTGATGACGGCCGTCTTGTTTTTCAGCAGCATGGTTGGTCCCGGACTTCGAGTGGAGGAGGCTGCGGTGGAGATGGACAGCGTCCTTGCCGACCCTCGCCACGGCGGGCCGTCCGGCGCCTCTCCTCCCCGACCGCCAGATTGATAACGACGGCTTGTTTGAAATAGCGAATTTCAGTTTATATGAGTGACGCTAGTGTGCGCGGCCGGGAGCGTCAATCCAGGACGGCGGCGCCGGTCGCACGCCTCGACAGGGGATCGCCCCGGGTTTAACCAGTCGGCCCGCCTGACCCCAGGTGGCGACACAGATATCAGGAGCACCATGGCTCGTCCGGCCCCCGGCGTGTCGCGCACGGTCGCGGTGCTCAACTTCTTCGCCGCCCATCCGGAACAGTCGTTCACCCTCACCGATATCCTGACGTCTCTGCGCCTGAACCGGGCCACCTGCCACAGCCTGCTGGCCGCACTGGTGGACGAGGGCTACCTCTATCGCGACAACTCCAAGGCCTATCGCTTGGGCCCGGCCCTGGCGGCGCTGGGAGAGGTCGCCCACCAGTCGTTCCAGCCGGCCGCCCTGGCCCGCGACGACATGCGAAGCCTGGCCGACGAACTGCATCTAAGCTGCGTGGCCGCCGCGCGCGTCGGAGCCGAGATGGTGATCCTGGAGCGGGCCGTGGGAGGTCCCGTCGTGGGTCATCACCTTCACCCCGGACGGCGTTTTCCGCTGCGGCCGCCTGCCGGTGTGTCGTTCATCGCCTGGGCGCCGGAGACCGAGGTGCGCGAGTGGCTGGCCGGATGCCGCCCTGCCCTGTCCGGCGCCGATCAGGCCGGCTGGCGTCTCGCCATGGAACGCATCCGGCGACAAGGGTTCTGCTTCGGTCTCGCCGGTCCTGTTTCCGGCGGCGTCCCGGCCGCGGCCGTCGATGCGGGATGGCTGCAACCCGACCACGACCTGGCCGCCCCTGGCCTTCCCCCGGCGCCCGTCAGCCCGGATGAGCCTATCCGCCTGCGCTACGTCAGCGGGCCGGTGCTGGATCGCGCCGGCGCCATCGTCTGCAGCATAGCGCTCTATGGCTTCGAACGCCCGTCCTCGGCCGAGCAGGTCCGGGAACTGGGCGCGCGCGTCAAGGCGGTGGCCGACCGGGTGACGTCAGCTACGGGAGGCCGGCCAGCCTGACCTGCCTCAGGCCTGGTTGGAGAAGTTCAGCACCTGCAGGTTCTGGTAGACGCGCAGGCCCTCGACGCCGCGCTCGCGACCCACGCCGCTGCGCTTCCAGCCGCCGGACGAGACATAGCCGCTCATGTTACTGGCGTTGACGTTGACCGTGCCGGAGCGGATCTGCTTGGCCACCCCGATGGCCTGGGCGACGTTCTTGCTGAACACATAGCCCGACAGGCCCAAGTCGCTGTCGTTAGCGATGGCGATGGCCTCCTCGATTGATCGATAGCCCATGACGCAGACCACCGGGCCGAAGATCTCCTCGCGGCAGGCCGGATTGCTGTTGTCGACCACGTCGATCACCGTGGGCTCGAAGAAGAAGCCGCGCGGCAGGTGCTTCGGCCGGTCGCCACCGGTCACCAACTTGCCGCCCGCCTCCAGGGACAGCCGAACGAAGGTCTCGCAGCGGGCGCGCTGGGCCGCGCTGATCAGCGGCCCCATCTGGGTCTTCGGATCGCTCGGATCGCCGATCACGATGTCCTTGAGCGCCTGGCGCATGCCTTCCAGCACGCGGGCCTTGTCGGCCTCCGGCACCAGCACTCGAGTGCCGAGCACGCAGCCCTGGCCGGCGTGCGCCAGGCATACCGAATTGGCCGCCATCGCCGCGCGGTCGACGCTGTCGGGCAGGTAGATCTGCGCCGACTTGCCGCCCAGCTCCATCTGCAGGCGCTTCATGGTCGGCGCGCACTGGGCCATCACCGCCTCGCCCACCAGCGAGGAGCCAGTGAACGAGACCATGTCCACGCGCGGATCGGTGGAGAGCTTCACGCCCCCGGCCGCGCCGGTCTCCACCACCACGTTGAACACGCCAGGTGGTATGCCCACCGCGTGGGCCGCGTCCGCCAGCAGCAGGGCGGTCAAGGGCGTCAGCGGGCTGGGCCGTAGGATAACCGAATTGCCGGTCAGCAGCGCCGGTATGGCCTTCCAGATATTGAGGAACAGCGGGAAATTATAGGCCGAGATGGCGGCCACCACGCCCACCGGCACATGGCGGCGGATGGACTGCACAACCTGGCCCGCCGGGTTGACGCGCCCGGCCAGCGGTAGGCCGCCGTCCTCCTCCTCGGGCAGGGTCAGGTAGAGGTCGATGTTGTCGCGTGCGCCTCTCAGGGGATTCGACACCTGGCCGACCATGGCGGCCGAGCCGATCGGGCAACCCGCCTCGGCGGCGGTGAGCCTCTTCAGCTGACCCTCGCGGGCGTCCAGGTAGTCCAGAAGCTTGCGCAGCACCTCCGCGCGCTTGTCCCGCGGCAGGCCGCTCCAGACGCCCGAATCGTAGGACCGCCGGGCGGCGTCGATGGCGCCGTCGATGTCCTCGATGGAGGCGGTGGCCACGCGGGCGATGGGCTCCTCGGTGGCGGGGCTGATCACATTGGCAGGGGCGCCGCGCCCCTGGGTCTTCTCGCCGTCCAGGTACATGGGCAGCGGCGCGCCCGCGCCGGCGTCGCGGACCAGGGCGTCGAGGATGTCAGTCATGGGAGGAACCGATCTCAGGCTGAAAGGGTCAGGAGACGTGGACGAGATGTTTTCCGAGGTCGCCGCCGGCCAGCAGCCGGGCGAAGGCGGCCGGCGCGCTCTCGAGCCCCTCGTGGATCACCTCGGGCAGCTGGATGTCGCCGCTAGCCACCAGGGGCGCGGCCTCCTCCAGGAATGCGTCGAACCGGTCCAGGTAGTCGCGGTTGCTGAACGGACGGATGGTGAGCTGGCGGCCCATGACCGCCTGCAGCACCGTGGCCACGCGGTCGTCGGGACCCGTCGGCTGCTTGGCCTGCGCGCCCTCATAGTGGGCCATCAGTCCGCAGACGATGATCACCCCGCGGCGCGCCATCACCGGCAGCACCTTCAGGAACAGGTCGCCGCCCACATTGTCGAAATAGGCGATAACCCCCTCGGGCGCGGCGGCCTTCAGTTGGTTCGCCAGATCGCCGGCGGACCGGTCGACCGCGGCGGTGAACCCCAGTGTCCCGGTCAGGTAGCGGCAGCGCTCGGCGCCCGAGGCGATACCCACCACCCGCAGACCCCGCCGCAGCCCGAGCTGACCGGCCACACTGCCCACCACGCCGGCCGCGCCGCTGATCAACAGGGTGGAGCCGGCCGGCAGGTCGCGGAGGAACTCCATGCCCACCCAGGCGCTGAAGCCCGGCATGCCCAGCACGCCCACGCCCGCCTGATCCGACCAGTCGCCGCGCGGCAGGCGGCGGCAGGCGGCGGCGTCCAACACCGCAAGGTCCTGCCAGGGCGCACGGGCCTCGATCAGGTCCCCCGGCGCGAAGCCCGGGTCGTTGGAACTCACCACCTCGGCGACGGCGGGACCGACGATCGGAGATCCCAGAGGCATGGCCGCCACGGCGCTGCCCATGGAGGCGGGATTGAAGAAGATGCGCTGCATGGGGTCCAGCGACAGCCAGCGCACCTTGGCGAGCAGCTTGCCCTGCCCGCTCGTGTCCAGCTCGACCTCCCGCAGTTGCATGTGCTCCGGCGCGAAGGCGCCCTGCGGACGCTGCGCCAGAACGATCTGGCGGGTCTTCACCCCGCTCACGAGGCGGCGTCCTTCGAGAGATCCACGTCCGGCTCGCCCATCTCGACGATGGTCCTGGAGATGAAG
>CANJKG010000098.1 GCA_947474775.1 Caulobacteraceae bacterium
GATCAGGCAGCGCTGGCCCTTGCCCAGCGGCGCCACGATGTCGATCACCCGGCCGGAGCGGTCCTTCAGGGTGGGGTCCTCGATCTCCATCTTCAGCCGCTGGTCGGGGTAGAGCGGCGTCAGGTTGTCGAACAACACCTTGTGGCGGACGTTCTCGGGATTCTCGAAGTTGGTCAGGTCGACCTTGACCAGGGCGAAATAGCGCTCGCCTTCCCGGGGCGCGCGGATCGCGCCGTCCACCGAGTCGCCGGTGCGCAGGCCGAACTTCCGGATCTGCGAGGGGCTGACGTAGATGTCGTCGGGGCCCGGCAGGTAGTTGGCCTCGGGGCTGCGCAGGAAACCGAAGCCGTCCTGGACGACCTCCAGGGTGCCGGAGCCGGAGATCTCGATCCCCTCGTCTGCCAGGGTCTTCAGGATCGCGAACATCATGTCCTGCTTGCGCATGGAATTGGCGTTCTCGATCTCGAGTTGCTCGGCGAAGGCCAGCAGGTCGGCGGGCGTCTTGTCCTTCAGCTCCTGCAGGCTCATCCGGGTGAGCCCCATGGCGGCGATGGCGGCGGCAACCTCGGAAGAGTTGTCGGAGGATTCGGGCGCGGCCTCGGCCTCGCCGGCGGGCATGGTGACTTCCGGATCGAAGTCTTCGGTGGTGGGCGTTTCGTCTTGCATGGGATTACTCGCGTGCGCCCGGAGCCGGACGGAATCCGGGCGAGCTTGTCAGGTTATGCGGCGCGTCCGCGCGCCTATGGAACGTCTCAGTTGGGAGCCGGTCGGCTGCGCAATGGGCGGAGGACCGGAAAAGGCGGGGCGCGCCCTCTCGGACGCGTAGGCCAGGGGAACCACGGAAGGGCCGAAAGGTCAAGGAAAACGGGGCCGCTTCCCCCGGCTCAGCGGCCGCTGAACTCCGTCGTCACGGCGATGACCATGACGATCGCGGCCAGGAAAGGCAGCTCGTTGGTCGCCCGCCAGAACCTGTTGGAGCGGGTGTTGCGGCCGGCAGCGAAGGCCTTGCGCGCCCTGCCCAAGAAATGGTGCCACGCGGTGAGGAACACAACCCCCAGGAGCTTGACGATCATCCAGGGCTCGCTGGCGAAAGCCCAGCCGCCGTGGCGGTGGGAATCCACCCAGAGCAGCAGGCCGCCGAACAGCCAAGCCGCGACCATCGCCGGATTCATGATGATCCGGTAGAGCTTCACCTCCATGGTCTGGAAGGTGGCGTCCATCTCCGAGCCTGGGGCGGCGGCGGTATGATAGGCGAACAGGCGCGGCAGGTAGAGTAGCCCTGCCATCCAGGCGATCACCGCCAGGATGTGAAGGCTCCGCAGCAGATCGTAGCTTCCATCCATGGTCATGGGAGGCTTCTAGCATCGGCAGGTCGCGCCAGCACCAAGTCGGCGAGCGTGGCGATGAAGGGCGCCCGGACGCCCGGCGTCGGCGCGCGCAGATAGGGCAGTGCGCCTACCTCGCGGGCCAGGGCGGCGTATTCGTGGTCGAGCTCCACCAGGGTCTCCACATGCTCGGAAACGAAGGCGATGGGGCTGACGATGACCCCGCGTCCTTCCTCGCCCGCCCGGCGGATTTCGGTGTCGGTGGAGGGCTCCAGCCATTTCAGCGGCCCCACCCGGCTCTGGTAGCAAATCTTCCAGTCGGGGAACTCCGGCAGCTGGGCGGCCACGGCCGCGGCGGTCTGCTCGATCTGCGCGGGGTAGGGATCTCCCGCGTCGACGATCTTCTGCGGCAAGCCGTGCGCGGAGAACAGTAGCCGCAGGCCAGGCGGCGCGCCGGCGGCGGTCCAGGTCTCGCGGATCGCCTCGGCGTGGGCGCGGACCAGGCCGGCAGCCGTGGGGTAGGACTTGACCACCCGCGACCGGCCCGGGCCACGCCAGGCGCGGGCCCAGTCCTTCAACGAGGACGCGGTGGTGGTGGAGGAATACTGCGGATAGAGCGGCAGCAGGACGATCTCATCCGGCTTGAACGCAGCCACCTCTCGGGCCGTCCCGCGGGCCCGGGGCTTCCAGTAGCGCATGACGATGAACACGCGGGCGTCGTGGCCGCGGGCCTTCAACTCGGTCTCCAGAGCCCGCGACTGGGCCTGCGTCTCCGGCAGGAGGGGTGATCGTCCGCCCATGATCGCGTAGTTGGCTTGGGCGGCCCTGGTCCGTGTCGAGGAGATCAGCGCCGCCAGGGGATAGCGGATCAAGGCTGGCGCAGTGATGATCGCCTGGTCTCTGAACAGGTTGAAAAGAAATGGCTTTACAGCCTCCGGACAGTCCGGTCCGCCGAGATTGAACAGGACGACGGCGAGCTTCGTCACTCTGCAGCCAGGGCGCTGAGGGGCTTGCCGGTGACCCTGGCCACCACCCGGGCGATGTTCTCGGCGGGCGTGTCCGGCAGGACCCCATGGCCGAGGTTGAAGATGTATGGGCCGCTCGACCAGGCCTCCAGCAGGGTGTCCACCCGGGCGTCTAGGCCAGAGCCGCCGGCGCGCAACAGGAGATTGTCCAGCGCGCCCTGGATGGTCTTGCCCTGGGCCTGCAGGCGTCTGCCCTGGGCGATGCTGGCCTGGGTGTCCAAGGCGACGCCTTCCACGGGCACTTGCGCTGCATAGTTGTCCACCAGGGCCCCTGCCCCTCTCGGAAAGCCGATGAAGGGCGCCGTAACCCCCGCGGCGCGGACCTGCTCCACGATGGCGGCGTGGGGGCGGATGACGATCCGCTCGAAGACGTCCTCAGGGAGGCCCTCGGCCCAGCTTTCGAATATCTTCAGCGCCTGGGCGCCGGATCTGGCCTGCATGACCAGGTAGCGGGCGGTGGCGTCCACCAGCACCTTAAGCAGGGCGTCGAGTTCGGCAGGGTGGGCGTGTGCGTAGGCGCGGGCGGCGCTGCGGTCGGAACCGCGGCCTTCCAGCATGTAGGTGGCCACCGTCCAGGGCGCGCCGGCGAAGCCGATCAGGGCGCGGTCGGGTTCCAGCTCGGTGCGGACCCGAGCCAGGGTCTCGCCGATGTCGGCGAGGCGGGCGGTGGAGGCCTCGACCTCGCCGGCCAGCCGCTCGACCGGCGGCAGGACGCCAAGCCTCGGCCCCTCACCGGCCTCGAACCATACCTCCTGGCCCAGTGCGCGGGGGATCAGCAGGATGTCGGCGAAGACGATAGCGGCGTCGAAGGGGAAGCGCCGCATGGGCTGCAGGGTCGCCTCGGCGGCCATCTCGGGATTGTGGCAGAAGGCGATGAAGTCCGTGGCCCTGGCGCGCAGCTCCCGGTACTCTGGAAGCGAGCGACCTGCCTGGCGCATGAACCACACCGGCGGACGTTCCAGGGTTTCGCCGGCCAGGGCGCGGAGCAGGCGGGGCTGGGCGGGAGCCGTCATGAACGCCTTAAACCGCCTCTGGCCCTACGGCTCAAGCCCGTCGACTGGCCCTCTTCCTTTTCTTCATATCAAGGCTTGGATTCTGGATAGGGGTGGAAGTGATAGGGCTTGTCGAGAACGGGGAAAACCTCGGCCTGCGGAGGGTATCCGGCCGCCTCTCCCCAGGTTGATGACAGGGGCATGACACCATCCCCAGGGGGTGTGGAAAGCGGGGACGCCGGGCAACACACGCCAGCCATTAAGGTTTCGTTAACTATCCAGACGTCGGGCCGGGGGATTGTCGGCGGCATCCACGGGCTGTCGAAGTCTGGACGAAAGCGGCGCCCAGACGCCGGCTTGGCGGGACAGGGAAAGCTGAAACACCCCGATCCGTCCCGTCTGTCCACCGGCCGCCCGGATCGGCGGCAGGTTCACGGCCCCTATCCCCAAGCCGGCCCGGCTTCGCTAAGAGATGGTCCACAGGAAGCGTCCCCAGCTTTCTTTGGCCCAGGCATCCTATCGGCAGACCATGACCACGCCCGCACGGCTCGCCACCTACTTCCATGTCCACCTGGTGTCGGACTCCACCGGCGAGACGCTGAACGCCATGGCGCGCGCCGTTTGCGCCCGGTTCGAGAACGTTCTGCCCATCGAGCATATCTACGCCCTGGTCCGCTCGCGCCGCCAGCTGGACCGGGCGCTGGGGGACATCGAGGAATCGCCTGGGGTGGTGATCCACACCATCGTCGACCAGGAGCTGCGCTCGGCGCTGGAGGAGGGCTGCCGGCGGCTCGACATGACCTGCATCCCGGCGCTCGACCCGCTGGTCTCAGCCCTGTCGCGCTATCTGGGGGCGTCGATCTCCAGCCGGGTGGGGGCCCAGCACGCGCTGGACAATGACTATTTCAACCGCATGGACGCCTTGAACTACGCCATAGGCCACGACGACGGCCAGGGCGGCCAGGACCTGGACCAGGCCGACGTGGTGCTGGTGGGCGTCTCGCGGACCTCCAAGACGCCCACCTGCATCTATCTGGCGCACCGGGGCGTCCGTGCGGCGAATGTCCCGCTGGTGCCAGGGCGCCCGCCGCCGGAGAAGCTGCTGAACCTGAAGGGGGCCCTCGTGGTGGGGCTGACGGTCTCGCCCGACCGGCTGATCCAGATCCGCCGCAACCGCCTGCTGAGCCTGAAGGAGAATCGGGAGTCGACCTACATAGACACCGATGCGGTGCGCGACGAGATCGTCCATGCCCGCCGGCTCTACGAACGCCAGGGCTGGCCGGTGATCGACGTCACCCGGCGCTCCGTGGAGGAAACCGCCGCCGCGGTGATGAACCTGCTGAACAGCGGCCATGGCCAGGTGGAGGTGCTGGGTTGAGCGTGGGCGTCGTGCTGGCCTCAAGGAGTACGGCCCGCCGGGCGGTGCTGGATGGCGCCCGCGTGCCCTATGAGGCAGCGGTGTCTGGCCTCGACGAGGACGCGGTGAAGGTCGCCATGCTGGCCAGGGGCGCCAGCGCGCGGGAGATCGCCGAGGAACTGGCCGAGCGGAAGGCCGCGGCGGTGTCGCGGGGCCGGCCCGAGCTGGTGATCGGGGCCGACCAGACCCTGGAGTTCGAGGGCCGCCTCTACGACAAGGTGGAGACCATGGACGAGGCGCGCAAGCGGCTGGCGGCCCTGCGCGGCAAGCCGCACCGGCTGCACTCGGCGGTGGTGGTGGTGAAGGAGGGCCGGACCATCTGGCGGGAGACGGCGACCGCGAACCTCCAGATGCGCGACGTCTCCGACGCCTTCATCGAGGCCTATCTGGCGCAGGAGGGCGACGAGGCGCTCGGCTCGGTAGGCTGCTACCGGCTGGAAGGCATGGGGGCCCAGCTGTTCAGCCAGATCGAGGGGGACTACTTCGCCATACTCGGTCTGCCCTTGCTGGGCCTGCTGGAGCTGCTACGCGAACACGGGGAGCTTCCCCGATGAGCCGGCCGCCGATCAGTGGCGCCACCACCGTGGCCGGCGTGGTGGGATCGCCCGTGCGCCATTCGCTGAGCCCGCTGATTCAGAACGCGTGGCTGCAGGCTGCCGGCGTGGACGGGGTCTATGTACCGTTCACCCCACCGGCGGACGGCTTCGACCGGCTGGTGCGCGGCCTGCGCGGCGGAGCGGTGCGGGGCCTGAACGTAACCTTGCCGTTCAAGGAGGTGGCGCTGGCGATGGCCGACAGGGTCAGCGACCGCGCCAAGGCGGCGGCGGCCTCTAACCTTTTGATCTTCCATGGAGATGGGACCATTTCGGCAGATAATACCGACGGGACAGGCCTGCTGGCGGCCTTCGCCGCCCAGGCGCCGGGGTTCGATCCGAAAGCCGGGCCGGTGCTGATCCTGGGTGCGGGCGGCGCGGCGCGGGGCGCGGCGGCGGCGCTGGCGGCTGCGGGCGCGCGCCAGGTGCGGCTGCTCAACCGGACGGCGGCCAAGGCCGAGGCGGTGGCCGCGGCGCTTGGAAAGCCGGTGGTGGCCTTCGCCGCCAACGAGATCGCCGCCGCGCTGATGGGTGTCACGGCGGTCATCAACGCCACCTCGGCCGGTGTGGCGGACAGCGCCGAACTGGACATACCGTTCGAACTGGCTCCACGGGGCGCGGTGGCCATGGACATGGTCTACACCCCGCTGGAGACGCCGTTCCTGGCCCGGGCCAAGGCGTCTGGCCGGCGCACGGTGGACGGACTGGAGATGCTGATCCGCCAGGCCGAGCCGTCGTTCGAAGCGTTCTACGGTCAACGGCCCGATCCCAGGGTGGATGTCCGCGCCCTGGCGATCGCCGCCCTGGAAGCGCGCAAGGCGGAGGCGCAGGCGTGATCGTCATCGGGCTGACCGGCTCCATCGGCATGGGCAAGTCGACCACGGCGGCGATGTTCCGCGAGGCTGGCGTGCCGGTCTACGACGCCGACGCAGCGGTCCATGCCCTCTACGACCGGGGTGGCCGGGCGGTTGAGGCGGTTGAAGCCGTTTTCCCCGGCGTGGTTGTCGACGGCGTCGTCGACCGCGAAAGGCTGCGTCAGAGGGTGCTGGGCAAGCCGGAAGCGCTGAAGAAGCTCAACGCCGTCGTCCATCCGCTGGTGGGAGAGGACCGCGCTGCCTTCTTCGAGCGGGCGCAGGCTGAAGGCGCCGAGATGGTGGTGCTGGACGTCCCCCTGTTGCTGGAAGGCGAGGGCCACAAGCGGGTGGACGCCATCGTGGTGGCCTCCGCGCCCGAGGCGATGCAGCGCGAGCGGGTGCTGGCGCGGGAGGGCATGACGCCGGAGCGCCTGGACGCCATCCTGGCCCAGCAGGTGCCGGACGCCGAGAAGCGGGCCCGCGCCCATTTCGTGGTCGACACCGGCCAGGGCCTGGAGGTCGCGCGCCGCCAGGTGGCCGAGATCATGGCCGCGATGCACGACCCGAAGCGGCGACCGGTCTCACCTCGGGACGCTTGAAACCGGGCTCCGAAACGGGGCATCACAGGACATGGCCCGCGAGATCGTCCTCGACACAGAGACCACCGGATTCGAGCCCAGCCAGGGCCACCGCCTGGTGGAGATCGCCTGCCTTGAAATCGAGGACTTCGTCCCCACCGGCCGCAGCTTCCACACCTACTGTGACCCCTGCCGCGACATGCCGATCGAGGCCGAGCGGGTGCACGGGCTCTCAGGCGCCTTCCTGCGGGGAAAGCCGCGGTTCGAGGACGCCGTGGTCGCCGAGGCCTTCTTGGAGTTCGTCGGCGACGCGCCGATCATCGCCCACAACGCCGGCTTCGATCGCGCCTTCGTCAACTTCGAACTGGGGCTCTGCAGCCGCGGCCACCTGCCGGAGCATCGCTGGATCGACACCCTGGCGCTGGCCAAGCAGCGCTTCCCGGGAATGCACAACTCCCTGGACGCGCTCTGCAAGCGCTTCAGGATCTCGCTGTCGGAGCGGGAGAAGCACGGAGCCCTGATCGACGCCAAGCTGCTCGCGGCGGTCTATCTGGAGCTGAAGGGCGGGCGCGCCCGGATGCTCGAGCTCACCAGCGCCGCCGCCGTCACCGCCGTCCACGCCGCGACCCGCAACGTCTACGGCGAACGGCCCCGCGCGCTCGGCCCACGTTCCACTGACGAAGAGCGCGCCGCCCATGCCACCTTCGTCCGCGAGGTGGTGAAGGACGACACGCTCTGGATTAAGTTCGGGCTCTAGCTAGGCGTTGCCGACGGTCGGCCCGGCCACTTCGCCCTGGGCCTTGCGCTGGGCGTAGACGCCGGCGAAGTCGATCGGGTCGAGCAGGAAGGGGGGGAAGCCGCCTTCCGAGGTTACCTCGGCGATGATCCGCCTGGCGAACGGGAACAGGTAACGGGGGCATTCCACCAGCAAGACGGGTTCCAGGTCTTCCTGGGCGACGCCGGTGATCTGGAAGACGCCGCCATAGAGCAGTTCGACGACGAACATCGGGCCGTCCTCGCGGTTGGCGGTCGCGCCCAGCTTCAGCTCAACCTCGTAGAGGCCGTCCTCGCGGGTGCGGGCGTTCATCTCCACGCCCAGGTCGATCTGCGGCTGGGCGGCGCCGGCGCGAAGCGAGTCGGGGGCGCGGGGGTTCTCAAACGACAGGTCGCGCACGAACTGGGCCAGGATGCGGATTCCGGGAGGCGCGGTGGCGGCGCCGTTTTCCTGCGGACTGGCGGCGCCGGCGTCGATGTCGGTCATGGTTGCGCTATATTCCGTTGTGAAAACGCGGCGGTTGGCGTCTTTTCGGGCGGCCGGGCTAACATGGCGCCGGAGGTGATGCAACGCCGCCCCTGACGGAGGCGTTGCGGCGCCCTATATAGCGCCGACGGGCGCCCGCTATTCGAAGGTCATGCGTTGCAAGTTCTGGAACTGATCATCTTTGCGGGGCTCGCCGCCATCGTCCTCTACCAGCTTTATGCGGTGCTGGGACGACGGGTTGGCCGCCAGCCCGGGGACCAACCCACGGCCAAGCCTGGTCCGGCCCGGCCCGCTGAAGCCCAGGTGGAGGCGCCGCATGACGGCGTGGCTCTGACGGGCTTGGCCGCCGCCAAGGCGCTCGACCCCACCTTCGACGTGGGCCGCTTCCTGGGCGGCGCCAAGAGCGCCTACGAGATGATCGTCAAGGCCTTCGCGGCCGGCGACAGGGACACGCTGGTCCGGCTGCTGGCGCCAGGCGTCATGGCCAGCTTCGAGCAGGTGATCGCCGAGCGGGAGGCCGAGGGCGGCAGCGAGACGGTGGAATTTCTGCACGCGCCCCGCGCCGACCTGGAGAAGATCGACGTCAACGGCTCCATGGCCCGGGTCACGGTGCGGTTCCTGGCCGAGTTCCGCAGCCGCTCCAAGGGCGTCGAGGGCGAGGCCGTGGACGATCGCCGCACGGCGGAGCTCTGGACCTTCGAGCGCGACCTGACGAGCCGCGACCCCAACTGGATCCTGGTCCACGTGGACGCCGCCGAGGCGTGAGCCCCTTGAGCCTGCGTCCGGCCGTAGCCGCCCTGGCCGCCCTGGTCCTGGCGGCTTGCGCCACCGCGCGGCCGCCCGAGCCTGAGCCGCGCCCGCTTCCGCCGGCCGCGCCCGCGCCGCCCATGACGCCGAGCCTGCCACCTGAGCCGCCCGGGCCACGGGTGCTGGAGCTCTCCGCCCTGGACGGATGGGGCGCGGAGGACCATGCCGCCGCCTTCGCGGCCTGGCGCGCGGTCTGCGGCGTCTCCCGCGATCCCGGCCTGAAAGCGGCCTGCGCCCGGGCGCAGGAGGCGCCCCCGCTGGGCGCCGAGGCGTCGCGGACGTTCTTCGAGGCCAGTTTCCTGGCCCTCCAGTCGCCGCCGGAAGGCACGCTCACGGCCTATTTCGCCCCGGAGTACGAGGCGCGTCGCGAGCCCGACACCGAGTTCAGCGCCCCGGTACGGCCGAAGCCCGCCGACCTGAAGACCGTCGACGGCGGTCTGCTCGATCCCGCCCAGGCGGGAAAGCCGGCGGTGGCGCTCGACCTGGGCGATGGCCTGTTCGCGCCCTATCCGGACCGGGCGAGTATCGAGACCCGTCCGCCGGACGCCGCGCTGGCCTGGATGCGGCCGGAGGAGCTGTTCTTCCTGCAGATCCAGGGCTCCGGCGTGCTGACCTTCAAGGACGGCCGGCGGATGAAGGCGCTCTACGCCGCCAACAACGGCCGTCCGTTCGTGGGCGTGGCCAACCCCATGCGCGACCAGGGCCTGCTGCCCGCCCAGAACACCTCCGGCGACGCAATCCGCGAATGGCTGGCCGCCCACCGGGGTCCCGAGGCCGATGCGATCATGCGGCTCAATCCGCGCTATGCCTTCTTCAACCTGGGGACCGACGACGGGCGCGAGCCGGTGGGCGCGGCGGGCATACCGCTTCCAGCGGGCCGCGCAATCGCTGTCGACCCGGCCTCAAATCCGCTTGGCGCGCTGTTCTGGATCGACGGCGAGGCGCCGATCCTGGCGGGCGCCTTCCCCACCTACCGCAGGCTGGTGACGGCGCTGGACGTGGGCGGGGCGATCAAGGGCGAGGTGCGCGCCGACCTGTATCTCGGCACGGGCGCGGAGGCCGGCGCGGAGGCCGGCCGGGTGCGCCACCGGCTGCGCATGTATCGCCTGATCCCCAAGGAAGCCGCGCCGTGAAACGGCCGTTGAAGCCCGAGGACCTGCGGGTCTGGGGCATGGTGGCGGCCACCGTCCATCCGCTACCCGGCCGCAAGGTGCCGCGTGTCGAGGCCGGGACGGCTGAGCCCGGACCGGCGCTGCCGCCCCGCAAGGAAATCCCCGCCGGCCCGCCGCCCGCGCGTCCGGGCCCGCCGCGCAAGACACTGGAGGCCATCGAGCCGCGCCGCCACCACCGGATCGCCAAGGCGCGCGAGGAGATCGGCGCGCGGCTCGACCTGCACGGGCTCACCCAGGACCGCGCCAGGGCCGTGCTGGAGGCCTTCGTCCGCCGGGCCTGGGAGGAGGGCTATCGCGCCGTGCTGGTGATCACCGGCAAGGGCGTCCAGGGCGACGGGGTGCTGAAGCGCCGGGCGCCGGAGTGGCTGGCCGCCCCGCATCTCTCGGCGATCGTCGCCGGGATATCCGACGCCGCCCGCCATCACGGCGGCGAAGGCGCACTCTATGTGGCGCTGAAGCGCAAGGCGCGCTGAGCAGGATCGGTGCGGATGAAATCATCTGAGCCGTGAATCCTGCTCTAAATCAAAATCTTAGGGCCTGATTCACGGTTCGATTCGAACCGATCAGGCCCTAGCGCCCGAAGCGGGGCGCTTTCAGGCGGCGCTTGTTGACGTGGTCCTTGGGGGCTTCGGCCTTCACCTCCTCGGGGTATTCGCCCTTGAAGTAGTAGCGCTGCCAGGCCTCCTTGGTGGCCTCCGGGTCGCGGCGGAAGATCCGCTGGTTGAACTCGCTGCGGTGCTTCTCCCAGGCGTCGTACTGGCCGCGCAGCTCGGGGTTGGAGTCCATATTGCGGATCACCGGCTGGATCGCCTGCAGGGTCTTGTCCTGCAGCAGGGTGATGAAACAGAACGGCTCGCCCTTCTCGAAGCGCACCTTGCC
>CANJKG010000099.1 GCA_947474775.1 Caulobacteraceae bacterium
GTGGAGGCCGAGCGCGGTGATGGCCGCAGCGTCGGCGATCTCATAGACCCCGAACACCCCGCATTCCAGCCGGGGGGCGTCGTCATCGGGATCGCGGGGGGGCCGCGATCGTCGATCATACGCCAATGTCATCGGGATTTCTCCACGGGACTGTCCGCTTCGCCGTTTCGCCGCGCGTCGTAGCCGTCTGTCGCGTCTCTGTCACGCGCACCTTCCTGCACGGCCCGATCGAAGGCGGGTTTGAGGCGTCCAGCGAAGTCCACCCCCTTTGGCGCCATCGCCGTGAGCAGGCGGCCCATGTTCTGGGCGGTGGGCCACAGCATCGCCCCTGTGATCCAACGGGGTTTCAGGTCGGCCGGCGTGGCGGCGTTGAACATCAGGTTGAGCGCGCCCAGCACCGCCAGGCCGCGGGCTAGGCCGATAGCCAGGCCGACGCTGCGATCCAGGGCGCCGGCGACGTCGGTCCGCTGGACCTGCCTGGCTACGCCGGCGCCGACCATCCGCAGCAGGATATAGGTCAGTGAGAACACCAGCAGCACCGCGCCGGCCGCACCAAGCCAGGGCGGCTGGATCACCCGCCCGACCCAGGGGCCGGCCACCGGCAGGGACAGCACCGCCAGGGCGGCGGCGCCCACCAGGGCGGCCAGGGCGAAGATCTCTCGCACAGCGCCGCGCATGAACCCCACGATGGCGGAGATCAGCAGCAGCGCCAGGACGATGAAGTCGAACTGGGTCATGCGTCAGGTCCACTCCCCATCGCCGATGCGGCGCACGGCCTCGGCGAGGCGGCTGGCGCCGGTGACGGCCATGGGCGGGACGGGATCGACATCGGACGGGGCCAAGGCGCGACGGAACCCCAGCTTCGCGGCTTCCTTGAGGCGAGCCTCCATGCGGCTCACCGGCCGCACCTCGCCAGACAGGCTGATCTCGCCGAACACCACGCAGTCCTGCGGCAGGGCCTGGTCGAGGGCGGAGGAGGCGAGGGCGGCGGCGGCGGCCAAGTCGGCGGCAGGCTCGGAGATGCGCAGGCCCCCGGCCACGTTCAGATAGACGTCGCGGTCGCCCAGCGCGAGGCCGCAGCGCGCCTCTAGCACCGCCAGGACCATGGCGAGCCGGCCGGTGTCCCAGCCCACCACGGCGCGGCGGGGCGTGCCATAGGCCGAGGGGGCCACCAGCGCCTGGAACTCCACCAGCACAGGCCGCGAGCCCTCGATGCCTGCGAACACCGCCGCACCGGCCGCCCGCTCGCCGGAGGTGTCAAGAAACAGGGCCGAGGGGTTGCGGACCTCCCGCAGGCCCATGTCGCCCATCTCAAAGACGCCGATCTCGTCGGTGGCGCCGAAGCGGTTCTTGGCCCCGCGCAGGATGCGGAAGGGGTAGCCGCGCTCGCCCTCGAAGGCGAGAACGGCGTCGACCATGTGCTCAATGACCCGGGGGCCAGCGATGGCGCCGTCCTTGGTGACATGACCCACCAGGATCACGGCGACGCCGCGCTTCTTGGCCATGCGGACCAGTTCGCCGGCGGCGGCGCGCACCTGGGTGACCGATCCGGGGCCCGCCTCGTGGGCGTCACTCCACAGGGTCTGGATGCTGTCGATCACCACCAGGTCGAAGCGGTCGCGCTTCAGGCCTTCGAGGATCTCTCGCAGCGAGGTCTCGGCGGCCAGCCGCACGGGTGCGTCGGCCAGGCCCATCCGTTGGGCGCGCGCGCGGATCTGCTCCACGGCCTCCTCGCCGGAGATGTAGGCGCAGGCGGCGCCGCCCCTGGCGGCCTGTGCGGCGACCTGGAGCAGCAGGGTGGACTTGCCCACGCCGGGATCGCCGCCCAGCAGGATCGCCGAACCGGGGACGACGCCGCCGCCGCAGACTCGATCGAATTCCTCGACGCCCGTGGTGATCCGGGGCGGCGCGGGCGTGGTGTCGGCCAACCCCTCGAAGGCCAGGCCCCGGCCGCGGCCGGTCTTGGACACGGCCATCGCGCCGGGCGGGCGGCTGGCAACCTCCTCGACCAGGGTGTTCCACGCCCCGCACGCAGGGCACTGGCCGGCCCATTTGCTCTGGACCGCCCCACACGACTGGCAGGCGTAGATGGCGCCGTCCCGGGCCATGGACCAAGCGTGCTCCTGTGATTCGGACTGAGCCACAGTCTATCCGTCACAGGCCCGGACGTCTGGCGAAGCCTTGTGATGGCCCCCGCTTGGAGTAGGTTCTGAGCGGCAATAGGGGAACGGTCATGGGACTGGTGGAACCGGGCGCCTCGCCCGGGAAGCGGGCGCGGCGAAAGAAGGTGGCGATCGCCGTCGGCGCTTTGGCCGTGCTGGCGGGCGGTGGGCTGTTGCTGGGCGAGAGCCTGTTCGGAAGTCATCGATCGCTGCTGGAGGGCAGGGTAGGACTTCCTGGCGACGCCAGCCTTGATCTCGCCAAGCTCCAGGAACAGACCACACTGGCCGAAGCGGCGGTGAAGGCCCTGCAATCGGCCGCCGGCGCCGAGACCTCGGACCCCGAGATTCTCAAGGGTTACCTGCCCGAGAGCGTTTCAGGCGGCTTCGGGCGCGTCGGAACCAGCACCGGTCATGATGAAGTCGCCGGCGTCGAAGGATCGGGCGCGCAGGGCAGCTACGAAAAGGGCGCCTCGCGGATCAAGGTGAGGGTGGTCGACGTGGGGTCCTCAGGCGCCCTGGCGGGTCTGGTGACGGCGTTCAATGTCCGCTCGTCGACAGGAGCCGCGGACCACTACGAGAAGGTCAGCGAGGTTGACGGGCGGCTGACCCAGGAGTCCTACGACTGGCCGCGACACGCAGGCAGCTACAGCGTGATGGTCGGACAGAAGTTCGTGGTCCAGGCCAGCGGTGAAAACGTCAGCATGGACGAGCTCAAGGCTGCGGTTCGCGCGGTCGACGTGGCCGGCCTGGAGACGCTCGTCCGCACGAACTGAAATCAAGACTCGCCCTTGTAGGTTCTAACGGCGCGGGGACTCAGCCGGAAGAGCACCTCGTGGGCGACGGTGCCGGCGGCCGCAGCCAGGTCGTCCAGATGCACGTTCGGACCCAGCAGCTCCACGTCATCGCCCGGCTGCGCCTCGACATCGCCGAGTTCGATGACCAGCATGTCCATGGTGACGCTGAGCAGCGCCCGGCGCTGGCCTGCGAACCAGGCGTAGCCGCGCCCGCGGCTGGCGCGGATGACCCCGTCGGCATAGCCGGCTCCCACCACGGCGACCCGCATCGGCCGGTCGGCGATCATCGTCGAGCCGTAGCCGACACGATCGCCCGCACGGAGGTCCCGGGTGTCGAGAATCGGGGCGGTTAGGGTGGCCACCGCGCGCAGGCGGGCGTCCGGCCGTTCCAGCGGGCCGCCGCCGTAGAGGCTAACGCCGGGGCGGACCACCTCGTGGCGATACCCCTCGCCCAGGAATATTCCGGCCGAGGCCGACAGGCTGGCCGGGCTGTCGGCGTAGAGTGCGCGGACGGGGGCGAAACGGGCGAGCTGTTCGGCGTTGCGCGGGTCGGTCGGATCGGCGGCCGAGCCCAGGTGGCTCATCAGCAGGACCACCGAGACGCCACGAAGGTCCTCGGCGGCCTGGGCAAGGTCCCGGGCCTCGTCGACGGTGAGGCCCTGCCGGTTCATTCCGGTATCGACGTGCAGCGCCACGGCCATCGGCCGGCCCGTGGCGGCGGCGTACGCTCGGGCGGCGGAGACCTGCCGAAGGGCGGCGAGCACGGGCGTCAGGCCGGCGGCCTCCAACCGGGGTTCCGAACCGGCGGTAAGGCCGTCGAGCACGAAGATCGTCGCCGGCCGGTCCTTGCCCAGGGCGGCGCGCAGGGCCTCGCCCTCCGCCAGCCTGGCCACGAATAAGGCGCGGACGCCTTCCCTCCAGAGCCGCCGGGCGATGGGGCCCGCGCCCAGGCCGTAACCGTCGGCCTTCACCACCGGCGCCACCGCCGCACCGCCGGCATGGGCCCGCAGGACCGCGAAGTTGTGCGCCAGGGCGTCGAGATCGATGATCAGGCGCGCCGCCGAGGGATCGGCCATGATGCGGCTAGCGGACTTCGTAGCGGCTAGAGTCGCGGGCCAGGTTGCCGAACTTGGTGATGTCCTCGTTGAAGGACAGCTTGACGGAGCCGATCGGCCCGTGGCGCTGCTTGCCGATGATGATCTCGGCCAGCCCACGGACCTGGTCCATCTGCTCCTGCCACTTGAAGTGCTCCTCTGTGCCTTCGCGCGGCTCGAGGCGGGAGAGGTAGTAGCTCTCGCGGTAGATGAACATGACCATATCGGCGTCCTGCTCGATGGAGCCGGATTCACGCAGGTCGGAGAGCTGGGGCTTCTTGTCCTCGCGGTTCTCCACCTGGCGGGAGAGCTGGGCCAGCGCGATGACCGGGATCGAGAGCTCCTTGGCCAAGGCCTTGAGCCCCTGGGTGATGGCGCTGACCTCCTGCACCCGGTTATCCTGGCGCGAGCCGCCGCCCAGGGTGATGAGCTGCAGGTAGTCGATGATCAGCAGGTCCAGGCCCACGGTGCGCTTCAGGCGTCGCGCACGGGCGGTGAGCTTGGCGAGCGTGATGCCGCCGGTGTCGTCGATGTAGAAGGGCGCGTCCTGTATATCGATGGCCGCGTCCCGGACCCGGCCGAATTCCACGGCCTCGATCTCGCCTTTGCGCAGCCGGTCGCCGGATACGCCGGAGACCTCGGCCAGCATACGCAGGGCCAGCTGGTCAGCGCTCATTTCCAGGGAGAAGAAGGCCACGACGCCGCCGCGCACGGTCTTCTTCGAGCCGTCCGGCTGCACCTCCCAGGCATAGTTGCGGGCCACGTCGAAGCCGATGTTGGCGGCCAGCGCGCTCTTGCCCATGGAGGGGCGGGCGGCGACGATCACCAGGTCGGAGGGGTGCAGGCCGCCGATCTTCTGGTCCAGGTCGATCAGGCCGGTGGAGACGCCGGCCAGCCCGCCTTCGCGGCCATGGGCTTCGGCGGCCATGGTCACGGCGCCGTGCAGGGCGTCCTTGAAGGCTACGAAGCCCTGGTGGACGCCGCCGGTCTCGGCCAGCTCGTAAAGCTGGTGCTCGGCCTGTTCGATCTGGTCGCGGGCCGACAGCTCGGCGTCGCCCTGGTTGGCGATCTGGGCGATCTCGCCGCCGATGCGTATCAGGTCCCGCCGCAGCGCCAGGTCGTAGATGGCGCGGGCGTAGTCGGGGGCATTGGCGGAGGGGGGCGCGCGGTCGACCAGGTCGGCCATGTAGCGGATGCCGCCGAGGTCCTCAAAGGCGGTGTCGCGGACGAACTGCTCGGCCAGCAGGATCGGCTCGGCCAGCTGGCCCTTGCGGACATTGGTCTCGATGGCGGTGTAGAGGCGCTGGTGGAACGGTTCGAAGAAGTGGTGGGCCTGGAGGAAATCGCCGATCCGCTCGAAGGCGTTGTTGTCGTAGAGCAAGGCGCCCAGCAAGGCCTGTTCCACCTCGACATTGGCCGGGGCGTGCGCGATCGCGACGTCGTTGGAGACGGTGCGGAGGTCGAGAGCCGGGACGATAGCCATCCTTACCGAATAGCTAACGGCGCGGAGCCGCGCACTGCGGCATTGCGGTCATCAACTACTTTTGCGCGCCCTGTGGAAAAGCCTGGTCGAGCGATCAGCTCGGACCTGCGAAAAACGGCGCGGAACCGGGGTTCCGCGCCGCATCGTCGACAGGCGTCAGCGCCTACCAGTTGTAGCTCAGCCGCGTGTAGAGGAAGCGGCCGTTGAAGCCGAACGGCGAGTAACTGGGAAAGCCGATCGAGCCTGTCGGGCTGTTGATCGCGCCCGGTGTGAAGTTCGGGTACTTGTCCAGGACGTTGTTGGCGCCCAAGGCGACGCCGACGCCCATGGGCAGTTCGTAGCGGAGTTCCAGGTCGAGCAGCGCCGCCTTGCCGGTATTGACGTCGGAGCCGGTGACGTTCTGCGGCAGCAGGACGCTGTCGTAGGCGGTGACCTTCGCCGTCGCGCCCCAGGGGCCCCGGGTATAGTCCCCCGAGACCACCATCTTGAATTCCGGCGTGCCCTTTTCGAAGGTCAGGCGTGCCTGGCGGTCGAACAGGAAAGTTGGTTGGGCCAGCGAACTGAGGGTCGGCAGCCCAGGTGTCCGGGTGATCTTGGTGTCGTTGATGTTGAGCGCGCCGGTGAGGTCCAAGCGGCCTTCGCCGAGGTCCATTCGATAGCGGGCGACCATGTCCACGCCACGGGTGCGGGTGTCCACGCCATTGATGAAGAAGCGCGCCTGGCTGATCCCGAACGGAGCCAGGATGGTCCTGATCTGGGCCGCGGTGACCGCCGGAGTCGCGTTGTTGGGCAGGCTTTCCGACAGCACGATCCGGTTGCTCATGTCGATCTGGTAGGCGTCGATGGTGAGTTCGAAGGGGCCTTCGGCGTAGACGAAGCCCACTGAATAGTTGGTGGAGGTTTCTGGCTCGAGCGGCTTGGAGCCCAAGGCACGGGCCACCGGGCTGGAAACCGGGAAGGTGCCCACCTCGATGAGTTGGAAGGTCGCCCCCACCAGGGTGTTGTTGGTGGAGGTGTAGGTGAAGAACTGCTGCTGCAGGGCGGGCGCCTTGAAGCCCTTGGACACCGAGCCCCGCAAGGCCAGGCCATCCGTCAACTCGAAGCGGCCCGCCGCCTTGCCGGTGATCTTGGAGCCGAAGTCGGAGTAGTCCTCGTACCGGGCGGCGATGTCGATCGTCAGGGCCGTGGTGATCGGGGCCTCCACATCGACGTAGGCGCTCCAGTTGTGGCGGTTGACGTCCACGACGTTGGAGGGGCGGAAGCCGCCAAAGCCCTGGCTGAGGCCGGCGCCGCTGGTGATCGGGCCCAGGGTGTAGGAGGCTGGCTCGCCGGCCCCGATCTCGAAGGACTCGCGACGGTATTCCAGGCCCGCGGCGACGTTCAGGGGCTTGGCCATGCCAGCGTCGAACTCACGGCTGACGCCCAGGGTCGTGAGCCACTGATCGTAGCCCAGGGAGCCGGCGTCGAACTCGCGCTGCGAGGCCGCCCCGAAGGAGGAGTTGATGGTGTTGACCGTGCGGTAGCCGAGGGTGTTGCGGCCGTAGCTGACGCCCAGGTCGGTCTTCCAGCCGGCCAGTTCACCGCGGACACCGCCCTGGACGTTGTAGTCGCGGATCGCGGCTTCGATCTGCGGCAGGTAGCCCCCGGGATAGACCGCCGGGACGTTGTTGGCATTGTTGTAGGCCCGCGCCGTGGCGGCGGAGTTGGAGTCGCGGTGCTGGTAGCCGGCGTAGCCGTAGAGGCTCCAGGTCTCGTTGAGGGGCAGGCCGGCGTTGAGGTAGCCGGTATAGCTCTCAACCTTCGGATCGCCGTAGCGGCCGAGCACGATCGGACGGCCATAGGCGGGGAGCGCGGTGGCGTTGGCAAAGTCGGAGCGGTTGGTGGCGTGGCGGTTCACGTATTCACCGGAGAGGGTGAGGAAGCCTTCCTCGCCCAGGGGCAGACCCTGCCAGGCGGCGACCGACTTGGTGACGCCGTCATGGGCCTTACGCTCACCGCGCGAGGTCTTCACCTCGGTGTTGTATAGGCCGTAGTTGGCAACTGCGCCGCCGCCGGAGCGGGCTTCGCGCAGGCGAACGTTGATCACGCCGGCGATGGCGTTGGAGCCGTACTGGGCCGCCGCGCCGTCGCGCAGGACTTCCACCTGCTGCACCGCGATGGTGGGGATAGTGTTGAGGTCGAACGCCGCGGCGCCGCGCCCGATGGAGGTGTTGACGTTGATCAGCGCCGAGCTGTGGCCGCGCATGCCGTTGATCAGCACAAGTGTCTGGTCGGGCTGCAGGCCGCGCAGGACGGCCGGACGCACGTGGTCAGAGCCGTCGCTGATGGCGGGGCGCGGGAAGTCGAGGGCCGGGGTGAGGTTGGCGAGCGCCTGGGCAAGTTCGGCGCCGTTGCCCTGCCGAGCGAGGGCGCTGGCGGAAAGGACGTCCACCGGCGCCAGGCTCTCCAGGCGGGTGCGGCCCTCGGTGCGCGTCCCTGTTACAACGATCTCCGCGACTTCGGCGTTGGGGGTCTGGGCTGCGGAGGCGGTGGACCAGAGGCTCGCAGCGGACGCTGCGGCGAGCAACAAACTACGGTATTTCATGGGGAAGTTCCTTGGGTGTGGATTGAGGCCGCAGCGCGAGGGCGCGATCTCCATGTCCCTACCTAGGCGTTGCCCACGGTGAATGTGGTGACATTTCCGCAACCACTATGACAATTGATGTTACATGATGCGGCGCAACATCACTCGGCCACCCGCTGTGTTCGCGGTGCAACAAAAAAGCGCGGGAGATACCCCCCGCGCCTTCCTGTCGTTGTGTTCAAGCAAATCAGGATTCGACGTAGTCGCCCTCGATCTTGCCCGCGCCGCCTTCCAGGAGGTCGGCCTGGGCGGCTTCGTCGGCCGCGCGGTCTTCCTCGAACTGACTGGCGATGACGTTCTCGCCGCGCGCCTGACGTTCGGCCTCGTCCTGGCTGCGGGCGATGTTGAGCGTCACGGTGACGGTGACTTCCGGGTGCAGGCGGACCTTCACCTCGTGCATGCCCAGCGTCTTGATCGGCTTGTCGAGCACGACCATGGAGCGCTCCACCTTGGCGCCGACCGCCTCGGCCACGTCGCGGCCGCTGACCGAGCCGTAGAGCTGGCCGCTCTCGCCCGCCTGGCGGATCAGGACGTAGGAGGTCCCGTCCAGGCCCTCGCCGGCCTTGCCGGCGTCGGCCTTGGCCTTGGCGTTGCGTGCCTCGATGTCGGCGCGCTGGCCTTCGAAGACCTTCAGGTTCGCCGCATTGGCCCGCAGGGCCTTGGAGCGGGGCAGGAGGAAGTTGCGGGCGTAGCCGTCCTTGACGTTGACCACGTCGCCGAGACCGCCCCAGCCTTCGACCCGTTCGAGCAGAATGACTTTCATGTGCCTGGACCCCTTACTTCACGACGTAGGGGAGCAGCGCCAGGAAGCGGGCGCGCTGATGGCCTTGGCCAGCTCACGCTGCTTCTTGGCGGACACCGCGGTGATCCGCGACGGCACGATCTTGCCGCGCTCGGAGACATAGCGCTGCAGGAGCTTGACGTCCTTGTAGTCGATCTTCGGCGCGCTGGCGCCGGAGAACGGGCACACCTTGCGGCGGCGGAAGAAGGGGCGGCGCTGGCCGCCGGCTGCGGCGCCGGCTGACGGCGCGGCGGAGGTTTCTTCACTCATGTCGATGGCCTCCCTTACTGAGCCTGGAACGTGGGTTCGTCGCGCGGGCGTTCGCGGTCGCGATCGCGGCGGGCGAGGATCGGGGACAGCTCAAGGTCGAGTTCCTCGACCCGGACGGTCAGGTAGCGGAGCACGTCCTCGTTGATCGAGAGCTGGCGCTCCATCTCCTTCACCGCCGGGGCGGGCGCGTCGATGGCGAGCAGGGAATAGTGGCCCTTGCGGTTCTTCTTGATCCGGAAGGTGAGGTTGCGAAGGCCCCAGTACTCGATCTTGGCGACGGATCCGCCGCCTTCCTCGATGAGGTGCTTGAGCTGGTCGTTGAGGGCTTCGGCCTGTTGCGGCGAGATGTCCTGCCGCGAAATAACGACGTGTTCGTAGAGCGCCATAGTTTCCTTCTTCCGTTGTGGGCGGCGGCGCGTCCGGCGGCGGAAGGCCCGCCGGATACGATGGATCTCTTTGCGGCGGCCGGGAGTATCCCGACCCTTTGGTGTTCCGCGGGAGACCGCCACCCGTGAAGAGGCGGGCAGATAGGGGAAATCCGCCCGCCCCGCAAGGTCTTTACTACTTCCTGGAGGCCTTCCAGGCGGTCAGGGCGCCCAGCGTCTGGCTGACATGCTCCTGAGGCTTCAGCTCCGAGTAGGCGTGGATGACCGTGCCGTCCGGCGAGAGCACATAGGAGGTCCGGCCCGACCGGCCCGGTCGCAGGACGGTGTCGTACTCCAGGGCGATCTTGGCGTCCGGGTCGGCCAGCAGGGCGAACTTGCCAGCGCAGTACTGGGTGTCCTTGGAATACTCCTCGATGCGGTCGGTGTTGCCAGCGGTAATGCCGATCAGGGTGGCGTTCTTCGCGGCGAACTGGTCGGCGGCCTCGGAGAACATACGCGTCTCGATGTTGCAGCCGCCGGTGTAGGCGGCCGGGAAGAAATACATCACCACCGGACCCTTCTTAAGGGCGGCGGACAGCTTGAAGGTATGGGCCTTCCCCGCGAGGTAGGCCTTGGCGGTGAAATCGGGCGCCTTGGCGCCAGGCTTCAGGTCTGCGGCGGCGGGGGTGGCCAGCAAGGCGGTGGCGGCGAGGGCGAGAACCAAGCGTTTCATGGAGGGCCTTCCATTTGTCGTTCAGGCGGGCTTATCGCTCGCCCACGCAGATTGCACCGTTATTGCAGCCTTGTCCCGACGATCAGTTGTAGTCGGCGGTGACGGTCAGCGTTCCCGAATAGGATCCGTCGGTCGTGGTCGAAGCGTACGGGAAGGAGCCGCCGACTTTCAGGTTGAACGCGCCCTCCGATCCTAGGGTCGAGGTCAGGGTGATAGGCCCCGAGACGTTGCTGTTGGTGGTCACGGTGAGCGGGGTGGGTCC
This sequence comes from Caulobacteraceae bacterium, assembly GCA_947474775.1. Taxonomy (GTDB): domain Bacteria; phylum Pseudomonadota; class Alphaproteobacteria; order Caulobacterales; family Caulobacteraceae; genus Phenylobacterium. The sequence continues at coordinate 10,568 of CANJKG010000099.1, forward strand.
GGCCATCACGAACGACGGCTGCACGGCGATGGACAGCGACTGGCCGCCCTCACCGGTGATGTTGAAGGCCGCGAGCGAGGGGGAGCGAACCGCCGCCTCCGGTGACGGTGCGCAGGCCGGTCACCGCGTCGTAGGTCACCGTGCCGGAGCCGGTGGCCGGGCGGGTTATGCGGCCGAACACCAGGTCGGCGGTCTTGGCGACGGTGAGCGAGCGGAACACCACCGCGCCGGCCGTGCCGATGGCGCCCGTGGTCGGCGTGGCGGGCGCCTTGGCGACGAAGACGAAGAAGCTGCTCAAGGA
>CANJKG010000100.1 GCA_947474775.1 Caulobacteraceae bacterium
AAGACCGACCAGGCGACGCCCGCCACCCCCACGCCGTTGCCGCCCTGGGCGCCAATGATCCCGGCCACATGGGTGCCGTGGCCTACGTCGTCGTGGGGATCGTTGTCATTGTTGATGAAGTCCCAGCCGATCAGGTCGTCGGTGAAGCCGCCCCCGTCCTCGTCGAGGCCGTTCTCCCAGCGGCTGTCGGCCAGCAGATCGCCCGCGTCGATGCGGCCGTTGCCGTTAAGGTCGCTGACGAAGGCGGCGTTGGCGGACTGGTTGAGGTCGCGGAAGGTGATGCGGCCGTCCTGGTCGGTATCGGTCAGGCTGGGCCGCATGACCACCGGGATCTCCCCCGGGTTGAGCCAGATGTTCAGGTAGAGGTCGGGGTGGGCGTAGTCGACGCCGGTATCCACCAGGCCAACGGCCACCTTGGCCGAGCCGGTGTAGTCGGCGGCCCAGGCCTCGCCGGCCTGGCTGCCGTAGACGTTGGCCTTGGGGGTGAAGTCGCCGTACATGCCCCAGGCTTGGCCGGAGGTGAACACGGGGTCGTTGCTGACTGCCTACTCGTCGAGCGGACCTCCGTCCACGCCGCCGGGCTCGTCCTCACCGATGTCGTCGAGGTCGTTGGCGGTGCGGATCACATAGTCGGGCTCCACGCGGCGCACGCCGGGGATGCGCGCCAGGCCGTCAAGAACCTGGGCGAGCTGGGCCGTGGTCTGGACCTGGAAGTAGTAGAAGTCGCCCTCGCCCGCCGGGCTGCTGGTCAGGCGCTGGCCCACATGGCCGATGGAGGCGGCGAGCTGGTTCAGCGCGGCCAGGTCGGCGCCCGGGTCCAGCTGGATCAGCACCTGGTCGGCGCGAATCTGCCCGTTCCCGAAATCGACCGTGTTGAATCCAGGCATGCACGCCACCCCGCCGCCTAAAGGCCTCGAGCGAGGCTAAGCTTGATTAACCTGTTTCCAGAAAGGCCCGCCACCGGATTCGCGGGGCGGGCGAGGCGAAGCGTGGATCCGTCCTAGCGGGGCGCCAGGATCATGATCATCTGGCGGCCTTCCATGCGCGGCTCGTACTCGACCTTGGCCACCGGCTCGAAGTCGGCCTTCACCTTCTGCAGGAGCTTCATGCCCAGTTCCGGGTGGGCCAGTTCGCGGCCACGGAAGCGCAGGGTGACCTTCACCTTGTCGCCCTCCTCGAAGAAGCGGTGCATGGAACGCTGCTTCACCTCGTAGTCGTGGATGTCGATGTTCGGGCGGAGCTTGATCTCCTTGATCTCCACGACCTTCTGGCGCTTGCGCGCCTCGTTCTTCTTCTTCTGCTCCTGGAACTTGAACTTGCCGTAGTCGAGGATCTTGCAGACCGGCGGATCGGCGTTGGGCACGATCTCCACCAGATCCAGGCCGGCCTCGGCCGCCGCCTCGAGGGCGGACGAGGTGGGCATCACGCCCTGTTTCTCGCCTGCCGCGTCGATGAGCAGAACTCGGGGGACGCGGATTTCATCGTTTATGCGCGGACCGTCTTTGACGGGCGGCGCCTGCATGGGGCGGCGAATAGGCGAGGCTCCGATACTGTTTCAACACAGAAAGTGCCGGCGCTGGGTAGCGTACCGGACTCCAGTGGGAGTTATGACGAAGGGCTAGCGCACTATCAAGCGCCGCTCGTGGTCCTGGGCGCCAAAGAGGCGGCCGCTTGCGACACTTCGGCCACAGGTAGGCCAGACAGGTCGTCGGCCTGCAGGACGGCCACGCGACCCCGGGGCGCCGAAAGCGCCGGGTCGGAGGCCTTGGAGAACAGCACCACCGTGGGCGCACCGGCGGCGGCGGCCAGGTGCAGCGGGCCGGTGTCGTTGCCGATCGCCAGGGCGGCGCGGGCGCCGAGCATGGCGACGCGGGCGAAGTCGGTGCGGCCGGTGAGGTCGCGGGCGCCGGGAACGTCGCGCTGGATGGCGTGGGCCAGGGCGGCTTCCTGGGGCCCGCCGATGACCACGATGTCGAAGCCGCGGGCGTGCAGGATGCGGGCGAGCTCGCCGTACTTTTCCACCGGCCAGCGCTTCTCCGGACGATGGGCGGCGCCGCCGGGGACCAGCATGGCGTAGGGCCTGGGCTTGACCCCGCCGGTCTGGCGCTCGCCCTCGGCCTGGCGGATGATCCAGGAGAGGTCCGGCGGCGGCGCCTGGCCCGGTTGGGTGGGCGCGTCGGGCCAGACGCCGGCGTACATCAGCTGGTCGGCCTGCCGCTCCAGGGTGTGCATGTGGTTGCGCAGACGGTTCCTGTGGGGCAGCGAGCAGCCGAAGGCGATCCCCGACCACGCGGGTGGGCCCGGCCGCAGGACCTGGAAGATGCGGCTGGAGCGGGCGGAGGTCTGCAGGTCGTAGACGCGGTCGTAGCGGACGGCGCGCAGGCGCCGGCGAAGCGCCAGCCACTGGGCCAGCCCGCGCGGCCGTCCGTCGGTCTCCACAGCGTTGAAATAGGGGCAGGACCCGGCCAGGCCTTCGAACGGCGGGGTGGTCAGCAGTGTGATGTGCGCCTTGGGATGGACCTCGCGGATCTTCTTCATCGCCGCCAGCGCCAGGACGAAGTCGCCCAGGGCCGAGAGCTTGATCACCAGGATGCGTTCGACGCGACGGGGCATCAGACCCGGGCGTCCAGCATGCGTTCGTATGCGGCGAGCGTGGCGGCGCACATGACGTCCACCGAATAGAGCTGCCTGGTGCGGTTGGCGCCGGCCTGGCCCATCTCGGAGCGGCGGCCGGGGCCGATGTCGATGGCGCGCTCCATGAAGCTCGCCCAGGCTTCGGGGTCGCCGGCGGGCGCCAGCCAGCCGGTCGTCCCGTCCACCACCGTCTCGGTGGTGCCCCCGTGGGCCGAGGCGATCACAGGGCGGCCCATGGCCTGGGGCTCGACCGCCGCGCGGCCGAACGATTCCGGCACGGTGGTGGGCAGGATCGCCAGGTCGCTCACCAGATAGGCCGCCGGCATGTCGTCGCAGTGGCCCACAAGGCGGACCTCCTCGACCACGCCGGCCGCGGCGATGGCGTTGATCAGCTCCTCGCGGTAGCCGGTGCGCCCCTGGTCGTCGCCGGCGAACAGGATGATGAAGTCGGAGCGGCCCCGGGCCTTCAGGCGTGCGGCGGCCTCGATGATCGTGGTGTGGCCCTTGATGCGGGTCAGGCGCCCGGGCAGCAGGATGCGGGCGCGCCGGTCGTGAAGCGGAATCCCCCAGGCCTGGCGCAGCATGGTCACGCGGTCGGCCGTCACCCACGACGGCGAGAAGCGCGAGAGGTCCACCCCGCGCGGGATGGTCACCACCTTGGCCGGGTCGATCCTGTGTTCCGCGAGCACATGGTCGCGGGTGTATTCGGAGTTGGCGATCACCAGGTCGCCGCGGGTCATGACCGCGTTGTACCAGCGCTTGAGGCCGGACTTCGCCGCATAGACCCCGTGGTAGGTGCAGACGAAGGGCGTGCGGGTGGCGTGGGCGGCCCACAGCGCCGAGAAGGCCGGGGCGCGCGAGCGGGCGTGGACGACGCTGACCTTCTGCTTCTGGATCAGGTCGGTGAGGCGCGCGGCGTTGCCCAGCATCACCAGCGGGTTCTTCGACTGCACCGGCATCTGGGTCATGCGCCCGCCGTCGGCGATCAGGCGCGCCGCCATCCGCCCGCCGCCGGTGGCGACCAGGGCCGTGCCGCCGGCCTGGACGACGGCGTGGGCCACGTCGATTGTGGTCTGCTCGGCGCCGCCGGTGTCGAGTTCGGGGACGACCTGCAGCAAGGTGAAGTCGGCAGGTAGGGGCACGCGTCCTGCATAGACTGAAACGCGTCGCGGTAAAGCGGGGGAAACGCTATCAGGACGTCATGAGCGAAACGGTTGGAGAACACCTCCGCGCAGGCGGGGAGCGGCTGGCGTGGCGGCGCGTGGCGGGCGCCTCGCCCACGGTGGTCTGGCTGGGTGGCTACCGATCGGACATGACCGGGACCAAGGCGCAGGCCCTGGCGGAGTGGGCGGCGGCGAGCGGGCGCGGCTTCCTGCGTTTCGACTATTTTGGGCACGGAGATTCCAGTGGCGATTTCCGGGCCGGCACCATCACCCGCTGGCGCCAGGACGCCCTGGCGGTGCTGGACGAGCTGGTCGAGGGCGACGTGGTCCTGGTGGGCTCGTCCATGGGCGGCTGGATCGCCTGCCTCGCGGCGCTCGCCAGGCCGGAGCGGGTGGCGGCCGTGGTGCTGGTGGCTCCGGCGGCGGACTTCACCGAGAAGCTGACGTGTCCCGATATCCCGCCCGAGGGTCTGGCGGCGCTGGAGTCCGAGGGCGTGTGGTTGCGCCGGTCCGAGTACGGCGATCCGGACCCGATCACCCGCGACCTGCTGGAGGACGGCGCGCGCTGGTCGATCATGGGCGGGGAGCCGATCCCGATCGAGGTCCCGGTGCGCATCCTGCAGGGCGGGCGCGACGACGCCGTGCCCTGGCGCCACGCCCTGGAGCTGGCCCAGGGGCTTGCCGGGGAGGACGTGGCCTTCACCCTCATCAAGGACGGGGACCACCGCCTGTCGCGCCCGCAGGACATCGCGCGGCTGATCGCGGCGGTCGCGGAGGTGTAGAGCCTGATTCAACGATCAGACGATGCAGTCTGATCGCGTCGTGCTCTAGCCGCCCGCCTTGAGCACTGCCGCGAGCCCCTCCCGGTAGGTCGGATAGGTCGGCCGCCAGCCGAGCTCGGCCTTGGCGCGGGCGTTCGAGACGCGCTTGCTCTCGGCGTAGAAGCGCATGGCCGACGGCGGGAGCCTGGCGTCGGCCAGGGCGATCTCCGGCGGGGGCTGCATGCCAAGCAGGGCGGCGGCGTGGGCGACCACCTGGCTGTTAGGGGCCGGCTCGTCGTCGCAGAGGTTGTACGCCGCCCCGGCGCGGGGGCGGGCGATGGAGGCCACGAGGCCCGCGGCGAGGTCGTCCACGTGGATGCGGGAGAACACCTGGCCTGGACTGGTGATCCGCTTCGCCTGGCCGGCGCGCAGGCGGTCGAAGGTCGATCGGCCAGGGCCGTAGATGCCAGGCAGGCGGAAGACGGTCACGCAGAGGCCCTGACGGCGGCCTAGGCCCATCCAGTCGCGTTCGGCGCCGACGCGGCGCGCGCCCTCCACCGACTGGGCCGCGAGCGGGCTGTCCTCGGTGACCCAGCGGCCCCGGCGGTCGCCATAGACGCCGGTGGTGGAGAGGTAGCCGATCCAGGCCGGCCGCGGGGCCTGGCGGGAGAGCAGGGGCGCGAGCGCGTCGAAGGCGGGACAGCCCGCGGGGCCGGGCGGGGCGGTGACCAGCAGGGCGTCGGCGGCGGAGAGGGCCGCGGCTAGGCCATCGTGGTCGGCGAGATCCAGTGGCTCGGCGCCATCGGCGACAATGCGGGCCGCGCCCTCGGCGTCGCGATGGGTGGCGGCGATGCGCCAGCCCTCGGCGGCGGGCGACCGGGCCAGCGCCCGGCCAGAGAAACCGTAGCCGAAGATCAGCAGCCGCAAAGGCGGCCGCCTAGAGCAGGGCCTGGATGGCCTCGCGGGCGGCCTGGGCAAGGTCGGGGCGGGCCAGGGCGAAGGCGACATTGGCCCTCAGAAGGCCGATCTTGTCGCCGCAGTCGTAAGTGGTCCCCTCGTACTCGAGGGCGTGGAAGGCCTGGGTCTTCATCAGGTTGGCCATGCCATCGGTGAGCTGGATCTCGCCGCCGGCCCCGCGCGCCTGGGTCTCCAGCACCTTGAAGATCTCCGGGGTCAGGACGTAGCGGCCGGAAATGAACAGGTTGGAGGGCTCGGTCCCGGGCGGCGGCTTCTCGACCATGCCGGTCATCCGGTTGAGCCGGCCCTGTTGGCCGTCGAGGGCCACGATGCCGTACTTGTGCGCCTCGCCCTCCGGCGCGGGCTCCACCACCACGATATTGCCGCCAGTCTTCTCGTGGGCGGCGATCGCCTGGGCCAGCGCCGGCGGGTTGGCGGCCATCAGCATGTCGGGCAGCATCACGGCGAAGGGCTCGTCGCCGATTACGTCGCGGGCGCACCAGACGGCGTGGCCGAGGCCCAGCGGGGCCATCTGGCGGATGAAGCTCATCTGGCCAGCGTGCTGTGGCAGGTCGCGGCGGACGTCGGCCAGGATGTCGACCTTGCCCTTGGCCTCCAGGATGCCCTCCACCTCGGGCATGGAGTCGAAGTAGTCCTCGATGGCGCCCTGTCCGCGGCCGACGATGAAAACGAAGTGCTCGATGCCCGCCGCGCGGCCCTCCTCGACGATGTAGGACAGGATCGGCCGGTCGACGACGTTCAGGAGGTTCTTGGGCACAGTCTTGGCCCCCGGAAGGACCCGGGTGCCCAGCCCAGCCACCGGCAGGACCGCCTTACGCACGCGCCTTGTCATTCATCTCTCCCGCGAAGGCCTCCGACCTAGAGGACGCGCCCGGCGAAATCCACGGTTCCAACACAAAAATTGAGCAGGAAAAAATCACGATCACGATTTCGCGATAACACGAAGCTGTGTAGTGTCCTGCGTCGGGGAATTACTCCTCCAGGGAAAGCATCATGAACATTCGCATTCTGACTGGCGTCGCTACCGCCGCCGTTCTGGCTCTGGCCCTCTCGGCTTGCTCCAAGAAAGAAGAAACCACCGTCGAAGCTCCTCCGGCCGACGCTGCTCCGGCTGCTGAAGCGCCCGCCGCCCCGCCGGCCGACGCCGCCGCCCCGGCCGCCGACGCTCCGGCCGCCGACGCTGCGATGGCTCCCGCCGCCCCGGCCGAAGCGCCCCCGGCGAAGTAAGACCTACAGTCTTAGGACTGCTGCGCGGCCGCTTCCTGAAAAGGGAGCGGCCGTTGCTATTCTACGGTGACCGATTTCGCCAGGTTGCGCGGCTGGTCCACGTCCGCGCCCTTCTGCAGGGCCACATAATAGGCCAGCAGCTGGATCGGGGCCGACATGACCAGCGGGGTGATCAGCGGATCTGAGCCCGGCGCGGTCATCACCACACGGGCGCCCGCCGGCGCTTGCCGCTCGCCCTGCGGATCGGTGATGAACACCACCTGGCCGCCGCGGGCCATGACCTCGCTCATGTTCGAGGCCGACTTCTCGAAATAGCTGTCGAAGGGCGCCAGGATGACGATCGGCGTCTGTTCGTCGACGAGCGCGATGGGGCCGTGCTTCAGCTCGCCAGCGGCGTAGCCCTCGGCGTGGATGTAGCTGATCTCCTTCAGCTTCAGCGCGCCTTCCAGGGCTAGCGGGTACATGGGGCCGCGGCCGAGGTAGAGCACGTCCTGGGCCTTGGCGATCTCCGCCGCCACGGCGCGGACGGCGCTGTCGAGGTTGATGGATTCGGCGATCAGCCGCGGCGCGCCCAGTAGCACCCGGACCAGCCGCTGCTCCTCGGCCTCGTCGATCCTGCCCCTGGCCCGGGCGGCGGCCACCGCGAGCGAGGTCAGCACGCAGATCTGGGCGGTGAAGGCCTTGGTGGAAGCCACCCCGATCTCCGGCCCGCAGTGGATCGGCCAGACCACGTCGACCTCCCGGGCCATGGTGGATTCGGCGGCGTTGACCACGGCGGCGCTCTGCATCCCCTTGGCCTGGCAGTAGCGCAGGGCGGCGAGCGTGTCGGCGGTCTCGCCGGACTGCGACATGGCGATGACCAGGGACCCGCCGCGCAGGGCCGGCTGGCGATAGCGGAACTCCGAGGCGATCTCCACGTCCACCGGCAGGTCGGCCAGCTGCTCGATCATGTACTTGCCCAGCAGGCCGGCGATATAGGAGGTGCCGCAGGCGACGATCTGGATGCGCTCCAGGGCGGCGAAGTCGATGCCGCCAGGGATGGCCGTGCGGTCGGTGAGGGTGTCCACATAGGCCGCGATGGTGCGCTGGCACCCCTCCGGCTGGTCGTGGATCTCCTTCTCCATGAAGTGGCGGTAATTGCCCTTCTCCACCAGGGCGGCGGAGGCGGCCACCTGGCGGACCTCGCGCAGAACCGGCTGGCCATGGACGTCGAAGATGCGGGCCTGGTGGCGGTCGATGGCCACGTAGTCGCCTTCCTCGAGGTAGGCGATGCGGTTGGTGAAGGGGCCCACGGCGAGCGCGTCGGAGCCGAGGAACATCTCGCCGTCGCCATAGCCGACCACCAGGGGACTGCCCTTGCGGGCGCCCATGATGAACTCGTCCTCGCCCTCGATCACGACGGCCAGGGCGTAGGCTCCGGAGAGCTTGTCCAGGGCCGCCTTGAGGGCCTCAAGCGGGGGCTTGCCGCCGCTGAGCTCGAAGTCGACCAGGGCGGCGATGACCTCGGTGTCGGTCTCGCTATCGAAGCTGCGGCCCTCGCCCTTCAGCATCTCGCGCAGCTCGGCGTAGTTCTCGATGATGCCGTTGTGCACCAGGGTGACGCGACCGGCGGTGTGCGGGTGGGCGTTGCGGGTGGAGGGGCCGCCGTGGGTCGCCCAGCGGGTGTGGCCGATGCCCACCTTGGCGACCAGGGGATCGTCGGCGAGCACCGCCTCCAGGGCCTTGATCTTGCCGGCGGCGCGGCGGCGCTGAACATGCCCGCCCACCACGCCGGCGACGCCCGCGGAATCGTAGCCGCGGTACTCCAGGCGCTTGAGGCTCTCGATCAGCCGCTCGGCGACGGGCTTGGTCCCGACGATGCCGATGATGCCGCACATATGGTTCGGCTTTCCTTGTGGTAGATGGCGACGCAATGTCTCCGTCGGCTGGCTTTAGCATTCGCAAACGCCACGTCGATAAAATCTGGGTTTCGGATCGTTTCGAGAGCAATCGATGAGCAAGCGCGCCTACTTCGGCACGGACGGTATCCGCGGCCAGGCCAACCGGCACCCGATGACCGCCGAGGTGGCCCTGCGGGTGGGCATGGCCGCCGGCAAGCAGTTCATGTCCAAGGACGAGCGGCGCCACCTGGTGGTGATCGGCAAGGACACGCGGCTGTCCGGGTACATGATCGAGCCCGCCCTGGTGGCCGGCTTCGCCAGCGTGGGCATGGACGTGCGCCTCCTGGGGCCAATCCCGACGCCGGGCGTGGCGATGATGACGCGCTCGCTCAGGGCCGACCTTGGGGTGATGATCTCGGCCTCGCACAACGAGTTCTCGGACAACGGCATCAAGCTGTTCGGGCCGGACGGCTACAAGCTCTCGGACGAGCGCGAGCTTCTGATCGAGTCGCTCATGGACCAGGGCCTGCAGGAGGGCCTGGCGGGTCCCCGGGCCCTGGGGCGGGTGGCGCGGGTGGACGACAGCCAGGCGCGCTATGTGGAGATCGCCAAGGCGACATTCCCGCGGGGACTCAGTCTCTCGGGCCTGAGGGTCGTGATCGATTGCGCCAACGGGGCGGCCTACAAGGTGGCGCCCATCGCCCTCTATGAGCTGGGCGCCGAGGTGATCTCCGTGGGCGTCGAGCCCAACGGCTTCAACATCAACGAGGAATGCGGCTCCACCCATCCTGAGGCCATGGTGCAGCAGGTGAAGGAATACCGGGCCGACATCGGCATCGCGCTGGACGGCGACGCCGACCGGCTGGTGATCTGCGACGAGAAGGGTCGGGTGGTCGACGGCGACCAGATCATGGCCCTGATCGCCGGCCACTGGGCCAAGACCCAACGGCTGAGCGGCGGCGGGGTGGTGGCGACGGTGATGTCCAACCTGGGCCTGGAGCGGTTCCTGAAATCGCACGACCTGAACCTTGAGCGCACCCAGGTGGGCGACCGCTACGTCATGGCCAGGATGCGCGAGGGCGGCTTCAACCTGGGCGGCGAGCAGTCCGGGCACCTGATCCTGTCGGATTTCTCCACCACCGGCGACGGGCTGATCGCGGCCCTGCAGGTGCTGGCGGTGCTGAAGCAGAGCGACAAGCCGATGAGCGCGCTGGCCCGCCAGTTCGAACCCGTGCCGCAACTGCTGGAGAACGTCCGCTTCGCCGCCGGCAAGCCGCTGGAGAGCGACCAGGTGAAAGGCGCCATCGCCGACGCCGAGCAGCGGCTCAGCGGGTCGGGGCGGCTGGTGGTGCGGGCCTCGGGCACCGAGCCGCTGATCCGCATCATGGCCGAGGGCGACGACGCCAAGCTGGTGAGCCAGGTGGTCAAGGAGATCGCCGGGGCGGTGAAGAAGGCCGCGGCCTAGGCCCGGCCGATGCTGGTGTAGGCGAAGCCGCGGGCGCGCATGTCTTCGGGCTTGTAGATGTTGCGCAGGTCCACCAGCACGGGACGGTTCATCAGCAGCCGGATGCGGTCCAGGTCCAGCGCGCGGAACTCGTCCCACTCGGTGATGATGACCAGGACGTCGGCGCCCTCGGCGACATCGTAGGGGCTGTCCTTGAAGGTGACGTCGCGCAGCAGCTGGCGGGCCTCATGGACGCCGGCCGGATCGAAGGCCTGGACCAGGGCGCCCTGAGCCTGCAGGGCCGGCACGATGTCCAGCGAGGGCGCGTCGCGCATGTCGTCGGTGTTCGGCTTGAAGGTGAGGCCGAGCACGCCCACGGTCTTGCCGGAGAGGTCGCCGCCCAGCGCCTGCCCGACCTTGGCGGCCATGGCCTTCTTGCGCTCGTCGTTGACCTTGACGGTGGCCTCGATCAGGTCGACCGGGGCGCCGGCGTCGCGGGCGGTGCGCACCAGGGCGAGCGTGTCCTTCGGGAAGCAGGAGCCGCCGTAGCCGGGGCCGGCGTTGAGGAACTTGCCGCCGATCCGCTTGTCCAGGCCGATGCCGCGGGCGACCTGCTGGACGTCGCCGCCGACGGCTTCGCACAGGTCGGCCATCTCGTTGATGAAGGTGATCTTCATGGCCAGGAAGGCGTTGGCGGCGTACTTGATCAGCTCGCTGGTGCGGCGGCTGGTGAAGACGATCGGGGTCTCGTTGAGATAGAGCGGCCG
>CANJKG010000101.1 GCA_947474775.1 Caulobacteraceae bacterium
GAGGAGATGTCGCTGATGAGCGACCTGGGGGCCATGATGATGCGCGAGGCCGCGCGTCAGCTGGCGGTCTGGCGGCTCAAGCATAAGGCGGCCGGCGAGCTCACCGTGGCGGTGAACCTGTCCACCGGCGAGCTGGAGCGGCCAGACCTGGTGTCCGACGTGGAGCTCATCCGACGGGAGACAGGGCTGCCGCCGGGCGCGCTCAAGCTTGAGGTCACCGAGGGCGACGTCATGCGCGACCCGGACCGGGCCGCCATCGTGCTGCAGAGCCTGCGCGACGCCGGCGCGGCGCTCGCGCTGGACGACTTCGGCACTGGCTTCTCGTCGCTGTCCTACCTGACGCGCCTGCCCTTCGACACCCTGAAGATCGACCGCTACTTCGTGCGCACTATGGCCACCAACCCGGGCTCGGCGAAGATCGTCTCCTCGGTGGTGAAGCTGGGCCAGGACCTGTCGCTGGAGGTGGTGGCCGAGGGCGTGGAGAACGCCGGCATGGCGCGCCAGCTGCTGTCGCTGGGCTGCGACTACGGCCAGGGGTTCGGCTATGCGCCCGCCCTGTCGGCCCAGGAGGCCGAGGTATACCTCAACGAGAGCTATGTGGACGGGGCGGCGCCGGTGAAGGCGCGGGGCTAGGCCCGTCCCGCCGCGAAGCTCAGACGTTCCGGATCGACGCCCAGCTTGGCCAGCGCCTTGCCCCATTTGCGGCTGTGGTCGGCGCCGAAGATCAGGGCCTCGTCGGGCTCGCAGGTGAGCCAGACGTTCTGCTTGATCTCGTTTTCCAGCTGGCCCTCGCCCCAGCCGGCGTAGCCCAAGGCCAGCACGGAGCGCCGGGGCCGGTCGGGCTTGGCGCCGGCCATGGCCTCCAACACGTCGCGGGTGGCGGTGAGCGTCACGCCTGCGCCCACCATCAGGCTGTTGTCGGCGTGGTAGTCGTCGGTGTGCAGCACGAAGCCACGCTCGCGCTCCACCGGACCGCCCAACAGCACAAGGTCGCCCTGCGCCACCAGATCGCGCGGCGCCTCGATCTCGGAGACGATCCCCAGGCGTTGCAGCAGGTCGCAGACGGTCAGGCCCTCCACCGGCCGGTTGACGGCGACGCCCATGGCGTGGCGCGCGTCATGGGCGCAGACCAGGATCAGCGCCCGCTCGAACCGCGGGTCGCCGATTCCGGGCATGGCGATCAGCAGCTGGCCGGAAAAGAATCCGTCTTCCATCGCCTCGACATTTGAGTTGGAACGTGGCGCTTTCAAGGGCCTTCTGGGACGAGGCCGGGCAAAGTCGCCCACCTGTCCCGCCACGGCGCCAAACCAGGAGATCAAGATGACCATCAAAGTCGGTGACAAGCTGCCCGCCGCCACCTTCGCCCAGGCGACCTCGGACGGACCCAAGCCGGTCTCCACCGATGACATCTTCGCGGGCAAGAAGGTGGCGCTTTTCGCGGTGCCGGGCGCCTTCACCCCCACCTGCTCGGCCAAACACCTGCCGGGCTACAAGGAGCTGGCCGGCCAGCTCAGGGGCAAGGGCGTCGACGCCATCGCCTGCGTCTCGGTGAACGACGCGCACGTCATGCGCGCCTGGGGCAAGGACCAGGACGTGGGCGAGGACGTCATCATGCTGGCCGACGGCAACGGCGACTTCACCAAGGCGGTCGGCCTGGTCATGGATGGGTCGAAGTTCGGCATGGGCCAGCGCTCGCAGCGCTATTCGATGATCGTCGACAATGGCGTAGTTACGCAGCTCAACGTCGAGGCGCCGGGCGAATTCAAGGTCTCGGCCGCGGACTATATGCTGGGCCAACTCTAAGATCGGCAGGCGCCTCCGGGCGGGGCTCCGTTTCGTATCTCTCTCAGCGCGCGGCGCATGACAGCGCCGCGCGTGGGGAGTTATGGTCGAGGCCCGGAGGCGCCGGCATGCCCAATGCGTTGAGCAGTCTGAGGACTTTGGCCATCCTGGCGGGCGCCGTGGCGCTCGCCGGCCCCGCCTCGGCGGCGCGACGGCCCAACACAGCGAGCTTCGAATACCAGCGCAGCTGGGGCCTGGACGCGATCCGGGCGCAGTCGGCTCATGCCGCCGGCCTTTCGGGGCGCGGCGTGAGCATCGCCCTGGTGGACTGCGGTGTGGTGAAGGCCAGGCGAGAGGTCATGCGCAACGTCTCGCGCAGGCGCTCGGTCGACCTCAATCCGGAGCGGAAAATCAACAAGCCTCGCGACCGCCACGGCTCCCTGGTGGCGGGTCCCCTGGGCGCGGCGCTGAACGGGACAGGCATGCTTGGCCTGGCCTACAACGCCACCCTGGTCTCCATCCGCGCCGACTTCGACGGCGGCCTGGACGGCGAGTGCGCCTTCTATCCCACGGACCTCGCCCGGGCCCTGGACTACGCCGCCGAACAGCAGGCCCAGGTGGTGGTGCTGCCGTTGCAGGGCCGCAAGCCACTGGGGCCGGCCTTCGAGGCGGCGCTGGAGCGGCTCGTGCAGAGCGGCGCGGTGGTGGTGATCGCCGCCGGCAACGGCTCGGCTAGCCAGCCGACGTGGCCCGCCCGATACGCTGTCGATCCGCGCTACGCCGGCTCGATCGTGGTGGCCGGCGCCACAGGCTGGGACGGGATGATCACCCGCTGGAGCAACAAGGCGGGGCTGGCCCAGGCCTACTACATCGCCGCGCCGGGCGAATGGATCATCACCGACTGTGTCGAGAAGTGCGCCATCGTCTCCGGCACCTCCTTCGCCACGCCTTATGTGGCCGGCGCGCTCGCCCTGATCATGGAGGCCCATCCGGATATCACCGGCCGCCAGGCGGTCCAGCGCATCCTTGAGGCGGGCCGTGACGCCGGCGATCCGCAGACGGATCCGATCTACGGGCGGGGCATACTCGATCTGTCGCGGGCCTTTCCCGCCGAGACCGCCGGGCGCTGAACGGCCGGGAACGGGCGGCTCAGGAACTTCGATCCTGTCTCGCCGAACCGCCAGGGCTGGTCGGCGGCCCTGGTGATGCCTATGCGAGGCCCCACGACAATCCCGCAGGCCTCCGTCGGCGGCTCCAGGGCGAACGGCGCGGCGTCGATGGCCATGCCGTCGTGCGCCCGGGTGACGCCCAGCGCCTGGCAGAGTCGGCCGGGGCCCGCGCAAAGCAGATGGTCGGGCGTCCCGCGCCGCTCGCGCATGATGTCTAGTCCAGCTTCTGGGCGCAGGGCGCGGATCAGCACGGCCTGGCCGGGCTCGGGGCCGCAGACCAGGTTCACGCACCAGTGGATGCCGTAGGAGCGGTAGACGTAGACCCGGCCTGGCGGGCCGAACATCACCGCGTTGCGCGGCGTCGGCCCGGAGAAGCTGTGCGAGGCGGGGTCCTCCTGGTGATAGGCCTCGGTCTCGACAATCGCTCCGCCGACACCGTCGAGGGTGAGGCGCCATCCGATCAGGTCGCGGGCGGCCTGCAGGGAAGGGGTGGCGAACAGCCGGGCAAGCGCATCCATCGGCTCAGCCCGCCAGGGACTCCGGCGTGGTGGCGGCGAGGTCCGCGGCGCCGGCCATGACGGCCTGCGCCAGGCCCGGCGCCTGGGTCAGCACCTGGGAGGCGTAGAGGCGCGCCAGCGGCGCCCTGGCCTGCAGCCAGGGATCGTCCGAGCCGGCGGCGGCCAGGGCCTCACGGCCCAGGATCCAGCCGCCGGCCACGTCGCCGGCTAGCTTCAGATAGGTGGCGGCGGCGGCCAGCGCATCATCGCCGCCGTTGGCCAGCATCCAGTCGGTGGCCGCCAAAAGGGCCGCGGCGCCCTCGGCAAGGCGAGCCCCGACGGGCGCCAGGGCCTCGCCGGTCAGCTGTCCGGCGGTAAGCTGCATGTCCGCGACCAGGCCGCGCATGGCCTCGCCGCCATCGCCGCGCAGCTTGCGGCCCGCCAGGTCCAGGGCCTGGATGCCGTTGGTCCCCTCGTAGATCGGGGCGATGCGGGCGTCGCGGTAGTGCTGGGCCGCGCCGGTCTCCTCGATGAAGCCCATGCCGCCGTGGACCTGGACGCCCGCCGAGGCGACCTCCACGCCCATGTCCGTGGACCAGGCCTTGGCGATGGGGACCAGCAGCTCCTGGCGGGCGCGGGCGGCGTCGCGCAGGTCTGAGTTGGCCGTAGTCCTCGCCACGTCGGCCAGCAGGGCGGTGAGCAGACAGAGCCCGCGCGCGGCGCCGATCCTGGCGCGCATCAGCATCAGGGTGCGGCGCACGTCCGGGTGGTCGTAGATCGCAGCCGGCTGATCGGCCGACCATACGGCCCGGCCCTGGCGGCGTTCCTGGGCGAAGGCCAGCGCCTGCTGGAAGGCCCGCTCGGCGATGGCGACGCCCTGGACGCCCACGTGCAGGCGCGCGGCGTTCATCATCACGAACATATGGGCGACACCCTGGCCGAGCTCGCCCACCAATTCGGCCTTGGCGCCCTCGTAGAGCATGACGCAGGTGGGCGAGCCGTGAATGCCCAGCTTGTGCTCGATAGAGCCGGGGCGGAAATCGTTGCGCGCGCCCAGCCGGCCGTCCTCGTCGATCAGCCGCTTGGAAGTGAGGAACAGGCTGATCCCCTTGACGCCCGGCGGACCGTCCGGCGTGCGGGCCAGCACCAGGTGGCAGATGTTCTCGGCGGCGTCATGGTCACCCCAGGTGATGAAGATCTTCTGGCCGGTGAGGCGCCAGCCGCCCTCGCCGTCGGGCTCGGCGCGGGTGGTGAGCGCGCCGAGGTCGGTGCCTGCCTGGGGCTCGGTAAGCACCATGGCGCCGGTCCACTCGCCGGAGACCAGCCTGGGGAGCACCAGCCGCTTCTGGCGCTCGGTCCCGTGGAGGGTCAGCGCCTCGATGGCGGCCTGGGTCAGCATGGGGCCAAGCCCGAAGGCCATGCTGGCCGCCTGGATCATCTCGAAGACGGCGATCTCAAGCGCCTTCGGCAGTCCCTGGCCGCCGTGGGCCGGGTCGGCGGCCAGCGAGTTCCAGCCCTGCTCGGCGAACTGGCGATAGGCCTCGGCGAATCCGGGGGCGGAGATCACCTGGCCGTTCTCGAAGCGGGCGCCCACCCGGTCGGCGTCGCGGTTCAGCGGGGCGATGGCGGTGTCGGCGAAGTCGCCGGCGGCCTCCAGGACAGCGGCCACCGTGGCCTCGTCCAGGTCCGGGAAGCCCTCGGCCAGCAACTCTGGTCCGCCCAGCGCCCGATAGGCGAAGGCGAGGTCGCGGACGGGCGAGCGGAAGGTCATCGGGTCTGGTCTCCGGATCGGGCGGCATCTTAGAGCGCCGTGCGCGCGCTGGCGCAACCGCCGCTGGCGCGCTAACCGCTCGAGGATGGGGACAGACGACCACGATCGGATCGAGGCGGCCGCGCGGGCCCTGCGCGACGGCGACCTCGTCATCCTGCCCACCGAGACGGTCTATGGCCTGGCGGCCGACGCCACCAATGCGCGCGCGGTGGCGCGGCTCTACGAAGCCAAGGGTCGGCCGGCGTTCAACCCGCTGATCGCCCATGTGGCCGACGTGGCGGCGGCGAGGCGGATCGCCCGCTTCGACCCGCGGGCCGAGCGGCTGGCCGGGCGGTTCTGGCCTGGACCGTTGACGCTGGTTCTGCCGGCCATCGAGGGCGGCGTCTGCGACCTGACGCGTGCGGGGCTGGACACGGTGGCGGTGCGTGCGCCGTCCCATCCGACGGCCGCTGCGGTGCTGAAGGCGTTCGGCGGGCCGGTGGCGGCGCCCTCGGCCAACCGTTCCGGGCGCCCCAGCCCCACGACCTTCGCGGACGCCATGGAGGAGACCGGCGCCACCGCCGCCCTTGGCCTGGACGGCGGGGCGTGCGCCGTGGGGCTGGAATCCACCGTGGTCGCCCTGCTGGACGAGGCGCGCCTGCTGCGGCCGGGGGCGGTCACCCGCGCGGCGATCGAGGCGGTCATCGGCCCATTGGCGGAGGCGGAAGCCGATGCGCGGCGGTCGCCCGGGCGGCTGGCGCGGCATTACGCGCCCAACGCGCCGGTGCGGCTGGAGGCGGCGAGCCCGCGCCCGGGCGAGGCGTGGCTGGCGTTCGGCCATGCGCCGGCCGGCGAGGGCGTCTGGAACCTCAGCCCCAGCGGCGACCTGACCGAGGCGGCGGCCAATCTGTTCGCCTTCCTGCGCGCCGCCGACCGCGCCCGCCCCACGGCCATCGCCGTGGCCCCGATCCCCGTCGAGGGCCTGGGCGAGGCCATCAACGACCGCCTGCGCCGCGCGGCGGGCTTTGTGGGTTAGGGCAGGAAAGGGTAGGTTCCCTCCATGACCGCGCTTGTCCCCGCCGATGTGCTCTCGCGCCTGAAGGCCGTGCTGGGCGAGGGCGGCTGGAGCCAGGATCCGGAGCGGCTGGCGCCCAAGCTGGTGGAATGGCGGGACCGCTGGACCGGCC
This sequence comes from Caulobacteraceae bacterium, assembly GCA_947474775.1. Taxonomy (GTDB): domain Bacteria; phylum Pseudomonadota; class Alphaproteobacteria; order Caulobacterales; family Caulobacteraceae; genus Phenylobacterium. The sequence goes on from CANJKG010000101.1 coordinate 6,386, forward strand.
AGACGCCGTTGCTGGCGCTGCCGAAGACCGCAGCCGACGTTTCAGCCGTGGTGGGGATCTGTTTCGAGGCGGGGGTGGCGATCACGCCCCAGGGCGGCAACACCGGCCTGGTGGGCGGCCAGATCCCGCAGGGCGAGGTGCTGCTGTCCACCGAGCGCCTGCGGGCGATCCGCGAGGTGGACATCCTCGACGACGTGATCGTGGCCGAGGCCGGGGTGACCCTGGCCGGCGTTCATGAGGCCGCCGCCGCCGTTCGCCGGCGCTTCCCTCTAGGACTGGCCTCGGAAGGCACGGCGACGGTGGGCGGAGTGGTCTCCACCAACGCCGGCGGCACCCAGGTGCTGCGCTACGGCACGGCCCGCAACCTGATGCTGGGGCTGGAGGCGGTGCTGCCCAACGGCGAACTGTGGAACGGGATCAGGCGCCTGCGCAAGGACAACACCGGCTACGACCTGAAACAGCTGCTGATCGGGGCGGAGGGGACGCTGGGCGTGGTCACCGCGGCCAGCCTGAAACTCTATCCGGTGCTGGCCTCGCGCGCCGTCGCCATCCTCGGCTTGGCGCGCCACGAGGCGGCGGTGGAGTTGCTGGTCCGCGCCAAGGACGAGTCGGGCGGGGCGGTGGAGGCCTTCGAGCTGATCAACCGTCTGGGCATGGACCTGGTGCTGCGCAACATCGCTGGCATGCGCGCCCCCCTGGAACAGGCCCATCCCTGGTACGTGCTGGCGGAATTCTCGTCGGGCGAGGCCGGTTCGGCGGAAGCGGCCATGGAACGGTGGCTGACGGCGGGGCTGGATGCCGGCCTGATCGAGGACGCGGCCGTCGCCCAGACGGAGGCCCAGGCCAAGGCGTTCTGGAACCTGCGCGAGAACCAGTCGCCGGCCCAGAAGCGCGAGGGCGCGACCTGGAAGCACGACATCTCCGTGCCGGTGAGCAAGGTCTCGGCGTTCCTGAACGAGGCTACCGAGGCCATGCGGACCTTCGCGCCGGGATGCCGGATCGCCGCCTTCGGCCATATCGGCGACGGCAACATCCATTACGACGTGCTGCGCCCGGACGGCGGCGAGGACGCGGTCCATTCGGCCCGCCGCGACGCCGGCTCGACGATCGTCCATGACATCGTGGCCGCCCTGGGCGGCTCGATCTCCGCTGAGCACGGGCTGGGCTCCATGAAGACCGGGGAAGCGGCCCACTATAAGAGCGCTGTCGAGCTGCAGGCGCAGCGCGCTGTGCGCCGCGCCCTGGACCCCAAGCGGATCATGAATCCGCGGGTTCTGTTCTGATCACGTCCGACCTGAAGGGAGTGCGCCCGTGGCGTTGAAGAGCTTTGACCTGACCGGAACCGTTGCCCTGCTCACCGGCGGCAACGGCGGCATCGGCCTGGGAATGGCGGAGGGGCTGGCGCAGGCCGGCGCGGACATCGTCATCTGGGGGCGCGATGCGGACAAGAACGCCGCCGCCGAGGCCAAGCTCAAGGCGCATGGCGTGCGGATCATGAGCCGGCAGGTGGACGTCTCGGTGGAGGCGGAGGTCGCCGCCGGCATGACGGAGGCCGTGGAGGCCATGGGCCGGCTCGACACCGTGGTCGCCAACGCGGGCGTCAGCGGCGGCGCGCCGTCCTTCGTGGACTATCCCACGGAGACCTGGCGCCGCTGCATGGGCATCAACCTGGACGGGGTGTTCTTCACGTTCCGCGAGGCCTGTAAGCACATGGTGGCCCGCGCCAAGGCCGGCGATCCCGGCGGCTCGCTGGTGGCGGTCTCATCCACCGCCGCGATCCACGGGGCGGCGCGCGGCGAGGCCTACAGCGCTTCGAAGTCGGCCGTGAACGGCCTGGTGCGGGCGGTGGCGGTGGAGCACGCCCGCTACGGCATCCGGGCAAACGCCATCCTGCCCGGCTGGACCATCAGCGAAATGACCGGGCCCTTGCAGGCCAGCCAGAAGTTCAACGACCAGGTGATCGGCCGGGTGCCATCGCGCCAATGGATGGAGCCGGAGGACTTCGCCGGCATCGCGGTCTACCTGGCTTCGAAGGCCTCGCGCCTGCATACCGGCGACAGCATCGTCATCGACGCGGGCTACACGATCTACTGAGTTCTGCGCCGCTCTCTCAGGGCGCCGTGGCCAGGTAGGCGGACGGGTCCTTCAGGAACTCGCCAAAGGTGGCCAGGCAGCCCTGCCAGGCGCCCACATGGGTGCGCATCTCCTGGGCGGTGTCGCTGGCGAACAGAAGGGCGGAGTAGAGCACATGCGCCTTGCCCGCCCGGTCCTGGTAGGCGCGGCAGGCGAGCGCGGTCTGGTTGAAGGCGTTTAGCTGCGGCAGGGTCGCGGCGCGGCTATCCGCCGTGGCGTCGAACAGGATCGCCTGGCAGTCGCGCCCGTTGCGGCCGCAGTCGGCGAACTGGGCGGCGAAGGCGCCGGCCGGCGAGTCCACCCGCAGCGCCACGCTGTCCTCGGTCCTGGCCGTGACCTGGGCCTTGGCGTCCATGGCGGCCAGCAGAGCGACCAGGGCGGCGGGATCACGTGCGTCGAAGGCGGTCTGGGCGGGGGGCTTGGCGGCGGCTTTCGGGGCCGCGGGCTTCGGCGGGCTCGCAGCGCCGCACAGTATCGCGATGGCGATCAGGACCAGGCCTCTACAGAACATGGGATGCAGGTAGCAGACGACCGCTCGCGGCGGTAGAGTGGCGCTTGTTCATCGGGAAGGGTCTGCGGATGGAGATTTCGGTCGCCCTGGTCTTCGTGGTGCTGGCGGTCATCGTCGCGCTCGGGGCCATCAAGATCGTGCCGCAGGGCCGCGAGTTCACCGTCGAGCGGTTCGGCCGCTACACCCGCACCCTGAAGCCGGGCATCAGCTTCCTTACCCCATTCGTGGAGAACGTGGGACGCAAGGTGAACCTGATGGAGCAGGTGCTGGACGTGCCGCGCCAGGAAGTCATCACCAAGGACAACGTCACTGTCCAGGTGGACGCCATCGTCTTCATCCAGGTGATGGACGCCGCGGCCGCCGCCTACCGGGTGGACAACCTGCACTACGCCATCTCGCAGCTGACCATGACCAACCTGCGCACGGTGGTGGGCTCCATGGAGCTGGACGAGGTGCTGTCGCAGCGCGACCAGATCAACTCACGTCTGCTCAACGTGATCGACGACGCCACGAACCCCTGGGGCGTCAAGGTGGCGCGGATCGAGATCAAGGACCTGCAGCCCCCGCCCGACATCACCAACGCCATGGCCCGGCAGATGAAGGCCGAGCGCGAGCGTCGCGCGGTGATCACCGAGGCCGACGGGGAGAAGGCCGCCGCCATCGCCCGGGCCGAGGGGTCCAAACAGGCCGCCATACTGGAGGCCGAGGGCCGCAAAGAAGCCGCCTTCCGCGACGCCGAGGCGCGCGAGCGCTCCGCCCAGGCCGAGGCCACCGAGATGGTCTCCGACGCCATCGCCGCCGGCGACGTCAACGCCATCAACTACTTCGTGGCCCAGAAGTATGTGGAGGCGTTCGGTAAGCTGGCGGAAAGCCCGCAGCAGAAGACGGTGATCGTGCCGGCCGACATGGCCTCTCTGGTGGGCTCCATCGCGGGGGTCGCAGAGCTGGTCAACGCCGCGCGGGCCGAGCCCGCGGCGCCAAGGCCCAGGCCGCCGCGGTCGCCCGCGGTTCCGCCGACCGCCTAGGGCGCGGCCGTGCTCGCCTCCCTCTACGCCAATCCGGCGCTGATCTGGCTGGGCCTGGCCGCCGCGATCCTGGCGGTGGAGGTGCTCACGGGGTCTGGCTGGCTGCTGTGGGCGTCGGCCTCGGCGGCGGCGATCGCCGGGGTGGAGGCTCTGACCGGCGGGTTGAGCTGGCCGGTGGCGCTCGGGGGCTTCTCGGCCCTGACCATCGCCTCCACCCTGACGGCCCGCCGCTTCCTGCCAAAGGCGGAGCGAGTTCAGGGCGGGGACATCAACGACAACGCCAGCCGGCTGGTGGGCCAGACCGGACGCGCCGTCACCGTCCTCAAGGGCCGCAGCGGCCGGGTGTTCGTGGACGGCAAGGAGTGGGCCGCCGAACTGCAGGGCGCGGCCACGGCGGCGGCCGGCTCCAGTGTGCTGGTGGTGGCTGTCGAAGGCGCCGTCCTGAAGGTCTCGCCCGCCCCGGCGTGAGCGTTTGCACGCCACAGTTCGGTCAGCATCCCACGTCACCTTGACCGGGCCATGGCGCGGGCGTTTATGTGCGCCGCGAGGAATCCCTGGAGAGAGACATCACGATGAGGCGCAGTGCTTTTGGAATGATCGCGGCGGCGATCGCGATCCTGATGACCCCCAGCCTGGCGGACGCCCAGCCGAAGCCGCCCAAGCCGGTGAAGATCGCGGCGAAGGACACGGCGAGGGGCATGGCCGATACGCCCGCCATGGTCCAGGCCCTCGGCATCTCCTGCCAGGTGGCCAAC
>CANJKG010000102.1 GCA_947474775.1 Caulobacteraceae bacterium
GAGGCCGTGGCCTTCACGCCTCGCCACACATGCGCCAGGGCTAGGGCGGGAAAGCTCAGCCGGTTCGGGTCGCGCCCGTCGCCGTGGCACAGCGGGACCAGGGGCTTGAGCACCAGGTTGCGGAGCAGCCGGTCGCGCGCCTCGGCCTCCACCAGGACAAGCACCCGCGCCAGCTGGGGGTCGCCGGCCGCGCTCGCCAACGCCTTCTGCAGGCCGCCGACCACCTTGTCGGGGGCCGACTGCACCAGCGTGCGGACGATGTCGATCTTGCGCTCCGAAAGAGCGGCCATGGGTGACTCCGCGCGAGCAGATTCTCGGTCGGCTATCGAATAGACCCTGTTTGGTTAAGCTTTTCCAAAACTTAACTGTGATGCCCCGCCTCACGCCGAGCGCGGCGAACGCCGGAGCCCTCAGGCGTCGGCGCGCGGCAGCTCGATCTCCAGGCGCAAGCCCCCCAGGCTGGCCGTCTCCAGCCGCAAGGTCCCGCCATAGGCCCGCGCCAGCTCGTCGATGATCGACAGCCCCAGCCCCGAGCCCGGCGCGTTCTCGTCCAGCCGGGCGCCGCGCCGGATCACCTCCTCGCGCCGCTCAGCCGGCAACCCCTCGCCGTCGTCCTCGATCTTCAGGATGAACCGGTCGGGCCCCAGCGGCTCGGCGGCCACCCGCACGCGCGCGCGGCACCACTTGCCGGCGTTCTCCATCCCGTTGCCGGCGATCTCCAGCAGGTCCTGCCGCTCGCCCAGGAAGAACAGGTCCTCCTCGGCGTCCCACTCGATGCTCACCCCCTTGTCGGTGAAGATCCGCGTCAGCGTCCGCGCCAGCTCGTCCAGCACCTCGGCCACCGAGGTCCGCTCGCCGGGCCCCTGGCTGCGCGCCGCCGCCCTGGCCCGGCGCAGGTGATGATCCACCTGCCGGCGCATCACCTCGGCCTGCCGCGAGACCAGGTCCGCCAGCGGGCCCGGCTGCAGGGCGGCCTCCGCCACGATCACCGAGATCGGGGTCTTGAGCGCGTGCGCCAGGTTGCCCACATGGGTCCGCTGCCGCTCCACGACCTCCAGGTTGTGCGCCACCAGGGCGTTCAGCTCCTCGGCCAGGGGCCGCAGTTCGCGGGGGTAGGTCTCCGCCAGCCGCTCGGCCTTGCCGCGCCTCACCGCCGCCACCTCCCCCTGAAGGTCGTAGAGCGGCTTCAGCCCCACCCGCACCTGCACGACGATCGCCGCGATCAGCCCCGCCCCCAGCAGCAGGAAGGCCGTCGCCGTCCAGGCCACGAAGTTGCGAACGTCCCGGTCGATGGCCGAGCGGTCCTCGGCGGCCAGGAACACCACCTCCAGCCCCTGAAGCCTGGCGTAGGTGGCCCGCGCCCTGAGCGGCGCGTTCAGCGGGCCGCGCGTGTCGTAGGCGATCGGCCGGCCGGGTGTGGCGTGGACCCGGGCCATCAGGTCCGGCGGCGTCGGCAGCATGGAATCAAACAGCGAGTAGGACCGGGCCACCTGCTGCAGCTCGCCGGCCCGCACCTGCGCGATCGCCCAGTAGCGGCCCGAGAGGGCCCGGGTGGCCCGCTCGTCGGTCAGCGGCGGGGCGATCACCATGCCGCCCTCCACCGTCGAGCGGCTGAGCAGGTTGTCGGTGAGCTCCGAGAGGGTCTGGTCCACCCGCCGCAGCGCCGCCTGCTGGAACAGCAGCGCCAGCACCACGGCGGAGATCGCCAGCGCCGCCAGGCTCCAGCCCAGCGCCAGCAGCACGAGCCGCCGCGCCAGCGACGAGGCGGGCGGGCCTCCCGTCTTCAAGGCAGGAACGTCTTCACAGGGGCCGGATCACGGCTTGTCCGCCTCGTCGCCCAGCTCCTCGGGCGGACAGGTCAGGCGATAGCCCAGGCCGCGGACCGTCTCGATCCGCTCTGCCCCGATCTTTCGCCGCACCCGCCCGATGAACACCTCGATGGTGTTGGAATCGCGGTCGAAGTCCTGGTCGTACAGGTGCTCCACCAGCTCCGTCCGGCTGATCACCCGGCCCTGGTGCATGATCAGGTAGTGCAGCAGCCGGTACTCCAGCGAGGTCAGCCGCAGGGGCTCGCCGTTGACGCTGGCCCGCGCCGCCCGCGGATCCAGCCGCAGGCCGCCGCAGGCCAGGTTCGGCGTCGCATGTCCCGCCGAGCGCCGCAGCAGCGCCCGCAGGCGCGCCAGTAGCTCCTCGGTGTGGAACGGCTTGGTGAGGTAGTCGTCGGCGCCGGCATCGAAGCCCGCCACCTTCTCGCTCCAGGCGCCGCGCGCCGTCAGGATCAGCACCGGCGTGGTCATCTTCTCGCGGCGCCACCGCTCCAGCACCGAGACCCCGTCCACCTTCGGCAGGCCCAGGTCGAGGATCACCGCGTCATAGGGCTCAGTCTCGCCCAGGAACTGGGCCTCCTCGCCGTCGGGGGCGTGGTCCACCGCATAGCCGGCGTCCCCCAGGGCCCGCTTAAGCTGGCGGGAGAGGTCCGGATCGTCTTCGACTAGCAGGATGCGCAATTTAGGCGTCCCTTCTGGATTCCAAGGTTCAGCCGCCCTGGCGGCCGATGATCTGGCCGCTTTCGGCGTCCACCACGAACACAACCACGCGCCCGTCCGGCAACTGCCACTGGACGTAATAGGCCGGCCGGCCGCCTACCTCGCCCTGGCTGGCGTTCAGGTGCCGTCCTGGCGTGCGCGCTGCGATCGAGGCGATAACGCGCGACAGCGGCACAAGGCGCGCCTGACCGCCGTGCGACGGCTGCGCCCACGCCACGGCCGGCACCGCGGCGGGCGCGGCGCCCGACAGCAGCAGGGCGGCGATGACGAGAAAACGCTTCATGGGCCCCAGTGTAGCCTGCCCGACTGAACCGGGCCTGAATACGCCGGTTATGGAGCGTGGCCGTGGTCCTGTCACCCGTGGCGCGATCAGCGTGAGCCGATCACATCTCTTCTGATCGTCATCGCCGGGACGAGCCCGGCGATGACGGCAATTGGAATGACGCCGTGATCCTCCGATCAACCCTTCCGACGGGGCGGCGTATAGGGCCGCTTCTTGCGCCAGGTCTCGGCGAAGCCCTCCAGGTCCTTGTCCGGGGTCTCCGGAAGGGTAACCACCAGCCGCGCGAACAGGTCGCCGCGCTGGCCCTGGGCGTTCACCAGGCCCCGGCCCTTCAGCCGAAGCCGCGCGCCCGAGTTGGCGCCCTTGGGCACGGTGAGCGTGACCGGCCCGTCCGGGGTCGGCGCCTCGACCTTGCCGCCCAGCACCGCGTCATAGACCGTCACCGGCACGTCCATGACCAGGGTCTCGCCCTCCCGGCGGAACACCGGGTGGGGGGCGAAGGCGATCTCGATGAAGGCGTCCCCGGGGCCAGCCCGGCCAGGTGAGCCCTGGCCCTTGAGCCGCAGCGTCTGGCCCTTCTGGGCCCCCTTGGGGATGGTGACGTCGATGGTGCGGCCATCGGAGAAGGCGATCCTGCGCTTGCCGCCGCGGATGGCGTCCTCGATCTCCACCTCGACCTTGGCGCGCACGTCGCCGCCGCGCTGGGAGAAGCCGCCGAAGCCGCCGGCCGCGCCGCCGCGCTGGCCGCGCCCGCCGCCGAACATCTCGCCCAGGATGTCGCCCAGGTCGGCGCCCTCGAAGGTTGCTCCCCCCGGCCCGCCCGCCCCAGGACCGCGCCGGCCGCCGCCGAACCCGCCGCCCGGCTGGCCCCCCGAATGGCCCCACGGCCCGCCGGCGAAGCCGGGATGGGTCTCGCGCCCGTCGGCGTCGATCTCGCCGGCGTCGAACTTCTTGCGCTTGGCCTCGTCGCCCACGATGTCGAAGGCCGCGCTGACCTGCTTGAAGCGCTCCTCGGCCGCCTTGTTGTCGGGGTTGGTGTCCGGATGGTTCGCCTTGGCGAGCTTGCGGAACGCCTTTCGGATATCGTCGGCGCTCGCGGTGCGCGAAACGCCTAGCTCCTGATAGGGATCACGCGCCAAAAACCTGCACCCTTCCGCGAACGACTCTTCGAACCCCGCCTAGATTGGTCGGTTCGCCCCCGCACGCAAGGGCAAGTGTGACATTTTGGGCACAGAGTTTGCGCGCTACTCCCGCCCGCGCTCCTCCATCAGGTCCCACGCCGCGAAGTCCAGGGCGTCCTCCGCCTCGGCCAGCGCCGTCTCGCTGATCGTCTGGCCGCGCACCGAGACGCCCGCCCTATGCACGCTCTCCGGATCGCCGGAGACCAGCGGGTGCCAGTCCGCCAGGCCACGCCCCTCATGGATGCGGCGATAGGCGCAGCTCAGCGGCATCCAGGCCAGCGCCTCGACATTGCCGGGCGTCAGCTTCACGCAGTCCGGCACATGCTCGGCGCGATTGACATAGTCCGTGCAGACGCACCGCTGCGGATCGAACAGCTTGCAGTGGACCCGGGTCGGGATGATGTCCCCAGACTCCTCCTCCTCGAACCGCACCAGGCAGCACAGCCCGCACCCGTCGCAGAGGCTCTCCCACTCCGCCGCGGTCATCTGCTTGAGGGTCTTGGTCTCAAAAAAAGGTCTTCCGGCCATCGGCCGACCGTACCTCCCTCTCCCCCGCGAAGCGAGAGGGAGAGGGTCGGGGAGAGGGCCGGCGCTGCAAACGCCGCCCTTGCGCCCACGCCCCGCCGCGTGGTCTTCCCCCCGCCGATGAAAGCCCCCGTCCTCGCCCTGAAAGACGTCCAGCTCGCCGACGGCCCCCTGCGGCTGTTCGACGGCGTCGACCTGGCGCTGGACGCCCGGGTGCGCGCCTGCCTCGTGGGCCGCAATGGCGCCGGCAAGTCCACCCTGCTGCGCATCCTGGCCGCCCAGGTGGAGCCCGACGCCGGCGAGCGCGCCATCACGCCCGGGACCCGCATCGCCTTCGTCCCCCAGGAGCCGGAGATCGCCGGCGCGACCCTGCTCGACCACGCCACGGCCGGCGGCGCCGAGCCCCACCGCGCCGAGGCGGCGCTGGAGGCCTTCGACCTCGACCCGACGAAGTCCGCCCAGGGCCTGTCCGGCGGCGAGATCCGCCGCGCCGCGCTGGCCCGCGCCTTCGCCGAGGACGCCGACGTCCTCCTCATGGACGAGCCCACCAACCACCTGGACATCCTGGCCATCGAGACCCTGGAGGGGCAAATCGCCGCCAGCCGCGCCGCCGTCCTGCTGGTCAGCCACGACCGCGCCTTCCTGGAACGCGTCACGGGGCGCTGCTTCTGGCTGGAGTCGCGCCAGGTCCGGCGCCTGGACAGGGGGTTCGGCGAGTTCGAGCCCTGGGCCGAGAAGGTCCTCGCCCAGGAGGAGGACGAGGCGCGCCGCCAGGACAAGCTTCTGCAGCGCGAGCAGCACTGGATGGAGCGCGGCGTCACCGCCAGGCGCGCCCGCAACGAGGGCCGCCGCCGCCGCCTCGTCGCGCTGCGCGAAGCCAAGGCCGAGCGGCTGAAGGACAGGCCGGGGTCCCTCTCCATGGGCCTGTCCAGCTCCGGCGTCTCCGGCCAGCGGGTGGCCGAGGCCAAGGATCTCTCCAAGGCGTTTGGCGACCGCGTCCTGCTGAAGGGTTTCTCCACCCGCATCCTGCGCGGCGACCGGGTGGCGGTGGTGGGGCCCAACGGCGCCGGCAAGACCACCCTGGTCAAGCTGCTGCTGGGCGAGATCCCTCCCGACTCCGGCGAGGTGAAGCTCGGGACCAACCTGGAGATCAGCTACGTCGATCAGGCCCGCGCGGCCCTGTCCCCCGAGATGACGCTCAAGGACGTGCTCACGCCTGAGGGCGGCGACCAGGTGCTGGTGCGCGGCCAACCCAAGCACGTCAACGCCTACGCCAAGGACTTCATGTTCCGGGAGAGCCAGATGCGCCAGCCCGTGCGCAGCCTCTCCGGCGGCGAGCGCAACCGCCTGCTTTTGGCGCGCGCGCTCGCCCGTCCCGCCAACGTCCTGGTGCTCGACGAGCCCACCAACGACCTCGACATGGACACCCTCGACCTCCTGGAGGACCTGCTGGCCGACTACGAGGGCACCCTGATCCTGGTCAGCCACGACCGCGACTTCATCGACCGCCTGGCCACCTCCACCATCGGCCTGGACGGCGCCGGCCGGGTGGTGGAGACACCTGGCGGCTGGCAGGACTTCCTGTCCCAGAACCCCGGCTTTTTCGGCCGCTATTCGCGGGCCATGGCCGCGCCGCCCAGGACAAAGGCCGAGGCCCCGGCGCCTCGCCCGGAGCCGGCCCGCGCCGCTAAGCTCTCCTACAAGGACCAGCGCCGCCTGGCCGAACTTGAGGCCCTGACGCACACCTTGCCCGGAAAGATCGCCGGCCTGGAGACCGAGCTTGGCGACCCCGGCCTCTACGCCCGCGACCGCGCCGCCTTCGACCGCATCAACCGCGCCCTGGATGCGGCGCGCACGGAGCTTTCCGCCGCCGAGGAGGAGTGGCTCGTCCTGGAGGAAAAGCGCGAGGCCCTGGAGCGCCGCTAGTTCTTGTGGGTCATCATAACCCATTGAATCTTTTCGCATAACAAGGATTTTCACCGGCCTGTCAACAGCTTGCCAACAGCTTTTGAGCCGCTGCCCCACATCCCCGCGAGACCGGCCTGTTGCCGCCCGTCGGGATCGGTGGGAACCTCCATATGCCGAAGGGAACCGAGGCGCGGGCGGACCGGGAAACCGGGAGGCCAGGCGGGCGGAAGTCCTAGGAGAGGCGAGGAACCGGGGCGACCCGGGACCGAACCTGGCCCAGGACTACGGAGGCGACGGAAAACCCGCGGGGCGACCCGCGAACCGAAGTCGCAGACGAGACCTTCAGCACAGATCCCCCAACGGGTCTGGTTGAGAGGGCGGTGCAGCGGGCAACCGAGGCGCCGCCCTCTTGCTATGCGCCACAGGTCTCTTACGCTCCGCCGCGCTTGTCCTTCGGGGGTGTCATGAAAGTCCTGCGTTCGCTCGCCATCGCCGTCGCCGCCCTGCTGGTCGCCTGCTCCCCGGCTGAGAAGGCCGAGAAGCCCGCGACCGGCACGGTCATCCGCTTCGCCACCGACTGGCGCGCCCAGGCCGAGCACGGGGGCTTCTACCAGGCCCTGGCCAGCGGCGAGTACGCCAGGCGCGGCCTCGACGTGCGCATCGTCCAGGGTGGCCCCGGCGTCAACGTGCCCCAGCTGCTGGCCTCCGGCGCCGTCGAGCTCGGCATAGGCTCCAACAGCTTCATCGTCATGAACCTTGCCCAGGAGAAGGCGCCAGTTAAGGCCGTCGCCGCCTTCTTCCAGAAGGATCCGCAGGTGCTGATCGCCCACCCCGGCCAGGGGATCGACAGCCTCGCCGACCTCAAGGGCCACCCGATCCTGCTGGCCGACGCCTCGGTCACCGCCTTCTGGGTGTGGCTGAAGGCCAAGTACGGCTTCACCGACGACCAGGTGCGCAAATACACCTTCAATTCCGCGCCCTTCCTGGCCGACAAGCGCGCAGCCCAGCAGGGCTACCTGACCTCCGAGCCCTACACCATCGAGAAGGAGGCCGGTCTCAAGCCAAAGGTCTTCCTGCTCGCCGACGAGGGTTACCCCGGCTACGCCACCATGGTGCTGGCCTCCGACGCCATGATCGCCCGGGACCCCAAGGCCATTCGCGCCTTCGTGGAGGCTACCGCCAAGGGCTGGAACGACTACCTAAACGGCGACCCCGCCGCCGCCGACGCCCTGATCCGCAAGGACAACCCCGAGATGACCCAGGACCTGCTCGACCAGGCCCGCGAGAAGATGAAGGCCAATGGCATCGTCGGCGACGGCAAGGGGACCATGACCGACGCCCGCTGGAGGACCTTCTTCGACATGGCCTCCGCCCAGGACGTCTATCCGAAGACCCTGGACTACCGGGGCGCCTACACCCTGCAGTTCGTGGAATGATCAATTGCCCCCCCCCGTTTCCGGGGGAGGGGGAGGCAAGAATGGTAGCCGCCCTCTCCTCCGTCGAGGTGGCCTATCCGGGCCGTGGCCAGGCGCTGGGCCCCTTCGACCTGACCGTGGCCGAGGGCGAGGTGCTTGCGCTGGTCGGACCCTCCGGATGCGGCAAGTCCACGGCGCTGCGCCTGCTGGCCGGCCTGGAGGCACCCACGCGCGGGACCGTGACGCGCACGCCGGGCCGCGGCGAGACCGCCGTCGTCTTCCAGGCCCCCACGCTCGCGCCCTGGCTCACCGCCCGCGCCAACGTCGCCCTGCCCCTGGAACTCTCAGGGGTCCCCGCCGCCGAGGCCGCCCGCCGCGCCGACGAGGCCCTGGCCCGCGTCGGCCTGGCGGGCGCTGAGACCGCCCGGCCGGCCCAGCTCTCCGGCGGCATGGCCATGCGGGTCTCCCTGGCCCGCGCCCTGGTCACCGGCCCGAAACTCCTGCTCCTCGACGAGCCCTTCGCCGCCCTGGACGAGATCACCCGCCGCGCGCTGGCCGACGACGTCCTGAAGCTCTGGGCCACACTCCGCCCCGCCATCGTTTTCGTCACCCACAACGTGGAGGAGGCCGTCTACATGGCCTCGCGCGTGGTGGTGATGAGCCGCGGCCCCGGCCGCCTGGCAGGCGACATAGCGGTCGCCGGCGCCCTTCCCCGCCCCGACGGCTTCCGCACCACCGCCGAGTTCCGCGCCACCGTGGAGACCGTCTCCGACGCCCTGGCCCAGGGGATCGCCGCGTGAACCGCCTGGCTCAGATCGCCGCGCCCCTGGCGCTCATCGCGCTCCTGCTCACGGCCTGGGAGCTGGCCTGCCGCATGCTGGAGGTGCCGACCTTCTTACTGCCCGCGCCCTCGGCGATCGGCGTGGCCCTGGCCGCCGACTGGCCCGCCCTGCTACGCTCGGCCTGGAACACGCTGGCCATGGCTTTGATGGCCTTGGCCGTCGCCAGCGTCCTGGCCCAGCTGCTGGCGCTGGCCACGGCGCTCAGCACGACCCTGGAGCGCGCCGTCCGCCCGCTTGCCGTGGTGCTGCAGGTGACGCCGGTGGTGGCCATCGCGCCCCTGGTGCTGATCTGGGCCGGCCTCGACCATCCGGGCCGGGCGATCGTGGCCCTCGCCGCCGTCGTCGCCTTCTTCCCGATCTTCTCCGGCGCGCTCACCGGCCTGAAATCGGCCGACCCGGACCTGGAGCGCCTGTTCCACCTCTACGGCGCCGGCCGCGTGCAACGCCTGCTGCGGCTGCGCCTGCCCTCGGCCGTCCCCTTCATGCTGGAGGGTCACAAGGTCGCCGCCGGCCTGGCGGTGATCGGCGCGGTGGTGGCCGAGTTCGTGGCCGGCTCCGGCGGCGCCCAGGGCCTCGCCTGGCGCATCCTGGAGGCCGGCAACCGCCTGCAGACCGCCCGCATGTTCGCCGCCCTGGTGGCCCTGGGCATCCTGGGCGCCGCCCTGCACGCGGCCCTGGAGCACGCCGAGAAGGCCGGCCTGCGCTGGTGGCGGGGGCGCTAGACCGCCCGCCGCGGCTCCGTGGGCGCATCCGCGCTCAGGCGTTCCAGGGCGTCGTAGGCGATGGCGCTCAGCGAGCGCATGCCATGCTCGGCGAAGACGTCCAAGGCGGAGTCCAGCGCCAGCATGGCGGCGGCCCGTTGGCCCCGGTCGCGGCCGGTGATCTCGACCCGGGCCTCGTAGAGCCTGGCCAGGTGCAGCTGGGCCAGGGCCCAGCCCACCGGATCGCGGCGGGCCTGGAGGGTGGACAGCTCGATCTTCATGGCAGTCTCGGCGGCGTCCAGCACCGCCAGGTCGCCGGTGAGCTCGGCCGACCGGGCCAGGCACACGGCCCGGGCGCTGGCGGCGAGGGCCCGCAGCGGCGTCGCCGGGACTTCCTTCAGCACGTGGTTGGCGCGGTCGAAGCAGGTGACCGCCTGTTCATAGGCCCGCTCGTCGGCGCTCGCCTCGCCCAGCGCCTGGAGGGCGCGGCCCAGCGCGATCTGGGTGCGGGCCCAGTCGAAGGGGCTGTGTTCGCGGGTGAGGTGATCGAGCGCCGTGATCAAGGCCTTGGAGCCGGCGGCGATGTCGTCCACGTCGCCGTTCGCCTCGCCGCGGAGGCTCAGCGCCTGGCCGCGCAGGATCTCGGCGCGGGCCCAGGTCAGCGGCTCATAGGCCGAGTCCAGCCGGCCGGCGGCGACGGTGGCGTCATCGAGCGCCATCTCGATCAAGGTCGCATCGGCCAGGCGCGCGCCCCAGCCACAGAGCATGTCGGCGCGGATCAGGCGCGCCTCGGCCGCCATGGCGCGGGCCGACGTGCTCCTGCGGGCCAGGAGGTCCAGGGCCGCGATGGGGGCGTCGAATCCGCCCGCCGCCACCCGCGCGGCGACGGCGTCGCCATGGTTCAGCTGCTGGCGGGCTTCGACCACCGCCAGGCCCAGGTCGGCCAGGGTGGCGGCCACGCCGCCGCGCGCCGCGCTGCGGGCTTCGCGGAAGGCCATCTCGCCGGCGGCATTCAGCCCCTCGTCGCCGAACAGCTCCGCGCCCAGGAGCGCGCAGAAGCCCTGCTCGCAGCGGGCCCGGCCCCAGCCTTCCGGCCGGCGCAGGGCGTCGAAGCCGGAGGCGGCGGCCTCGGCGGTGGCGGCGGCCTTGCGCAGGCTGGCGGCGTCGCCGGTCCGCCGGGCCACCTCGCGCCAGACGATCGCCGATTCCAGGCGCGCTCGGGCCTTGTCCTTGGTCCCGACCCGGCCGGCGGCCATGTCGGCGGTCAGGCCTTCATGCTTCAGGAGCTTCAGGTCGAGCAGTTCGAGGAGCGAGGAATCGCCGGCGGTCAGGC
>CANJKG010000103.1 GCA_947474775.1 Caulobacteraceae bacterium
CGACTTTCATTGCCGGAAGTCCTGCTCTGGGTGCGGCTGCGACGCCGCACACCACACAAGCCAACCTTCCGTCGACAGCATCCGGTCGGGCCTTATGTGCTGGACTTCTACTGTTCCGAAGCAAGCCTGGGCATCGAGATCGACGGCCAGTCCCATGGCATGGGTGACAGTCCCCAGCGTGATCGACGACGGACGGCCTACCTGCACTCCCAAGGCGTGAGGATCATTCGCTATCCTGCCATCGACGTCCTGCGAGACCCGGATGAAGTCGCGCACAGCATCGTGCAGATGGCCCTTGCGCCCCCTCAGTCATCGGACCTCATCGGTCCGCTGACAGCTCCCCCGATACTCGGGGGAGCATCTGAGCGCCGAGATCCTCCCCCGCTCGCGGGGGAGGTGGCGCACGCCGAAGGCGGGTGACGGAGGGGGCGTCAGGCCGCCATCGAATCCCGCACCCCCGCCAACACCTCATAGGACCGCACCCGGGCGGCGTGGTCGTAGATCTGGGCGGCGACCATCAGTTCGTCGGGCTTGTGCGCCTCGATGAAGGTCTCAAGGCCCTGGCGCACGGTGTCCGGGCCACCGACGACGGCCGTGGTCTGGGAAAGGTGCATCTCCGGGCGCAGGCCGGCGGCGGCGAAACGGGCGTCGATGTCGTCCACCGGCGGCAGGAGGGCCGTGCGGACTCCCCGGTTGCGGTTCAGGAAACCCTGTTGCAGCGAGGTGAAGTGATAGGCCGCCTCCGCGTCGGTGTCCGCCGCCACCACGTTGATTCCGAGCATCACATAGGGCTTGTCCAGCTGCGCCGAAGGCTGAAACCGCTGCCGATAGATGGCGATCGCGTTCCTCATCTCGCCCGGCGCGAAGTGCGACGCGAAGCCGTAGGGCAGTCCCAGCATGGCCGCCAGCTGGGCCCCGTAGGTGGAGGAGCCGAGGATCCAGATCGGCACCTGGGCGCCCACGCCCGGCACGGCGTAGAGCCGCTGGCCCGGCTGGGCCGGCGCCAGATAGCCCATCAGCTCCACCACATCCTGCGGGAAACGGTCTACGTCGCCCACCAGGGTGCGGCGCAGGGCGTGGGCGGTCAGCTGGTCGGTCCCCGGCGCGCGGCCGAGGCCCAGGTCGATGCGGCCGGGGAACAGGGCCTCCAGGGTCCCGAACTGCTCGGCGATGGCCAGCGGCGCATGGTTGGGCAGCATGATCCCGCCCGAGCCCACGCGGATGGTGGAGGTCCCCGCCGCCACATGGCCGATCACCACCGAGGTGGCGGCGCTGGCGATGCCTGGCATGTTATGGTGCTCGGCCAGCCAATAGCGCAGGTAGCCCAGGCGCTCGGCGTTGCGCGCGAGGTCCAGGCTGTTGCGGAACGACTGGGACGCATCGCCCCCTTCGAGGATTGGAGCGAGGTCGAGGACTGAAAGCGGTATCATCCCACCCATATGGACCTAAGCTCAGCGGCTGAAAACGCCCACCAGCTCCATATGGGGCGACCACAGGAACTGATCCACCGGCAGCACCCGCTCCAGCCGGAAGCCGGCGTCGATCAGCATGCGGGCGTCGCGGGCGAAGGTGGCCGGGTTGCAGGAGACGCCGATCACCCGGGCCACCCCGGACCTGGCCAGCTCGGCGGCCTGTTCGGCGGCCCCGGCGCGGGGCGGGTCGAACACCGCCACATCGGTCCTCTTCAGCTCCTGCGCCAGCACCGGCCGACGCACGAGGTCGCGGGTCTCGGCGGTGATCCCCTTAAGGCCCGGCGCGCTTGCGGTGGCCGCGTTCAGGGCCCGCACGGCGCCCGGCGCGGAATCGGCGGCATGGACCGGCGCCACCTCCGCCAGCCGGAAAGTGAAGGTGCCCACGCCGCAGTAGAGGTCTGCGATCCGGTTCGCGCCGGCCGCCGCCTCCACGACGAGGGCCGCCATGGCCGCCTCGGCCTGCGGCGTGGCCTGCAGGAAGGCCCCAGGGGGCAGGGCCACCACCGCCGGCCCCAGCCTGACGGTGGGCTGGCGGGCCAGGTAGGTCATCTCCCCGGCGAGGGTGACCCGGGCGAGGTCAGCGTCCGCGGCCCGCTCGGCAAGGCGCACCCGGGCGTCGGCCGACAGCCCGCCGGTGCGGGCCTCTACGCCAGAGATGTCCACGTCGAGGCCGTCGGCGGTCAGCGTCACATGCAGGGTAGGCGCCGACTTGGGGTGCTCGAACAACGGCGCGGCCAGACGCTTGAGCGCGGGGAGCGCAGCCAGCAGCCGCGGATCAGCGATCGGACAGGAGGTGATGTCCACCAGATCCCAGGACCTGCGGGTCTTGTAGCCAAGTCGGGCCACGCCGCCGGTTCCGGCGCGGGCATGGAGCGCCAGGCGCCGGCGCGTTCCGGGTTCTGCGGCGAAGGCCGGCAGGATCTCCGTCTCGATCCGCTCGCGCCCCAGGGTGGCGGCCAGCCGCCCCACCTTCCAGGCGAGATAGGGCGCGTGCGCCCAATGCTGCAGGGCGCAGCCGCCGCAGGTCCCGAAGTGCGGGCATGGCGGCTCCACCCTCTCGGGGCTGGGGCTCAGCACCTCCAGGAGTGTGCGCCGCTCGCCTGAGCCGGAAAGCCGCACCCGCTCTCCCGGCAGGGTGAAGGGCGCGAAGATCGGGCCAGGCGCCATGCCGTCGCCCTCCCCGCCCAAGGCTTCCACCGTCACCTCGACTGGCGGTCCGGCCGGCGGGCGGGGGTTCGGTCGTCGCTTGGGGCTTCGCATCAGGCCTGATCTCGCGCGCCGGCGTTTACGCCTGATGAACCACGATGAGCGAACATGAACGGATCGCTCAACTGCCGTTCAGCTTGCCGGCGCCATACAATCGCCTGACGCGGCCTATAGTCGGGCCGAGGTTCCATAAGAGGGATTACCACATGTCCAGGCCCAACACCTTCGCCAAGGCCGCGATGCTCGCCGCCGCCGGCGTGATGGCGTTCGGCGCGGTCGCCGCGGCGCCGGTCGCCGCCTCGGCCCAGTCCTACAACTACGATCCGTGCAAGCGGGAATCGACCAGCCGCAGCGTGGTGGGCGGCCTGCTCGGCGCGGCCATCGGCGCGGCGATAGGCTCCAACGCCGCGGCCCGCAACGCCCGTCAGGACGGCGCCCTGCTGGGCGGCGCGGTGGGCGGCATAGCCGGCGCGGCCATCGGCAACCGCAGCGCCGCCTGCGAGCCCGGCCAGACCACGTCGAGCGGCGGCAGCTACTACAACACCAACCGCGCCTACAGCTACGACGGCCGCAGCTACGACCGTCCGTACCGCTACGAGGGCCGGTACGCGGAGCGTCCCGCCTACGTCGAGGAGCGTGTGGAGGTCCTCGAGCGCGCGCCTGCTCCCGCAGGCAGCGCCGACACCTGCACCCTGGCCGAGAGCCCGATCTACCTGCCCGACGGCCGCGTCCAGAAGCGCTTCGTCCGCGTCTGCCAGGACTCCAGCGGCCGCTACCAGGTCGTCGACTAAACCTTCGAAAGCCTCCTGCCTCAGGCCGCCCGCTTCCCACGGGCGGCCTTTTTTCTATGCGAACAGCTGCTTCAGCTCGTTCTTGAGCACCTTGCCGTTGGCGTTGCGCGGCAGGGTCTCGGGAAGGAACCGCACGGCCACCGGCACCTTGAACGCCGCCAGACGCTCGGCCACGTGGGCGCGCAGTTCGGCCTCGTCGACCGAGGCGCCGGGCTTCAGGACCACCACCGCCCCCGGCTCCTCGCCGAGCGTCTTGTGGGCGACGCCCACCACCGCAGCGTCCATCACCGCCGGGTGGTCGTAGAGAACGTTCTCCACCTCGATGCAGTAGATGTTCTCCCCGCCCCGGATCAGCATGTCCTTGGCCCGGTCAACGATGTAGCAGAAGCCCTCCTCGTCCAGCCGCGCCAGGTCGCCGGTCCTCAGCCAGCCATCGACGAAGGTCTCCGCGGTGGCCTGCGGCTTGTTCCAGTAGCCACGGGCGATCGGCCCCTTGGTCCAAAGCTCGCCCACCTCGCCCGTCGGCAGGACGGTGACGCCATCGGCCGGTTCACGGATCTGAAGTTCGAACACCGGGACGGGCGGCCCGCAGGAGTCGGGCCGGTTCTGATAGTCCTCGAAGCCATGGGTGGTCACCGTGCCGGAGGTCTCGGTCATCCCCCAGCCGTTGGCCGGCCAAAGCGGCGCAAAGGTGGACTTCAGCCGACGCACGAGCTCGGGCGCCGAGGGCGCGCCGCCATAGGCCACCAGTTGCAGGGACGAGAGGTCGTACTTGGCCCGGTCAGGATGCTCCAGGATCTGCCAGGCGATGGTGGGCACCCCGCCCGTCTGGGTCACGCGCTCGCGCTCGATGAGCTGCAGGGCGCGCTCCGTATCCCAGCGGCGCATCATCACCAGCTTGGCGCCTCGCGCCATGGCCGGGTTCAGCATGGCGATGAAGCCGGTCACATGGAAGAACGGCACGGCCACCAGGTTGCACCACTGCGGGTCCGCCGGATCGGGCGTGGGCGGCGCCTCGCCCCGACGCAGGTAGGCCCGCGCTACGGCTACGCCTGAGGTGAAGATGTTGCCGTTGATCCCACGGTGAGTGCACACCGCGCCCTTCGGCTTGCCGGTGGTGCCGGACGTGTAGAACAGCGCCGCGTCGTCGTCGGTCCCGAGGCCGGCGTCCGGCAGCGGCTGGTCCGGCAGCCGCTCCCACGCGCCGGGCTCGCCCAGCACATCCTCCAGCCGCACGACCAGGGGGTGGGCGATCTCGTCGGCCTCCCGGCTCACATAGATCCGCTCGAGCGCCGGGCAACTTCGCAGGTGCTCGGCCAGCCGTCCGTAGCGCTCGGCGTCGACGATCAGCACCCTGGCGCCGGAATCGGCCAGGCCGTACTCAAGCTCAGGCCCGGTCCACCAGGCGTTCAGCGGCGTTGCGATCGCGCCCGCCACCGCCGCGCCATAGGCGCAGACCACCCATTCCGGCAGATTGCGCATGGCCAAGGCCACCCGGTCGCCCTTGCGCACGCCGGCGGCCTGCAACTCGCGGGCGAAGGCGCCGACCGCGCGATAGAAGGCCTCGTAGCTGACCCGCTCGTCCTCGTGGACCAGGAAGGTCGCCTCGCCGTGGGTCCGGGCCAGTTCGACCACCGAACCCAGCGTGGGCGGAAGGTTCTTCCAGACCTTTATCCGCACGCCATGGACCTCGGCCTCGACCACCTCGGCGACCGTGCCCGGTCCGGTGAGGATCGCGTGGGCCTGGGCGATCGACATAGCCGGCCAGCCGGAGGTTGGAGAAGCGCCGCTCATGTTCCTCTCCCCGATGTGGGCGCGGCTCTGCGGCCGCCTGGCTATCCTATGCGGCGACGCCCAGGCGGGCGAGCGCGCTTTGCAGCTTGGCCAGCGCGGCCTGCGCCTCGGCCAGGCGCTCGCGGTTCTCCTCGACCACCTCTTCCGGGGCGCGGGCGATGAAGTCGGCGTTGTCGAGTTTCTTCGCCGTGCGCTCGATATCGGTCGCCAGGTTGGCCGTCTCCTTGGTGAGCCGCGCCCGCTCGGCCGCGATGTCGATGAACTCGGCCACCGGCAGGGCCAGGGTCGCACCGCCGACAACGTAGGGGATCGAGCCCGCCGGGGCGGCGTCCACGAACCGCACCTCCGAGACCCGCAGCAGCCGCTCCACCAGGGCGGCGCCCTCCTCCAGCACCTTGCGGTGCGCCGGCGTCGCGTCGACCACCAGCAGCGGTGGCCTGGCGGCCGGCGGCACGTTCAGGCCCTGGCGCACCGAGCGGCCCTCCACGATCGCCTCGATCATCAGGCCGATGTCGGCGTCCACCGCCGGGTCGATCAGGCTCTGCGGCAGGTCGGGCCAGCGGGCGGTCATGAGGAATCCCTGGTGCTCGCGCGGCGCGCCCAGGTCGGCGGTCTGGCCCCACAGCTCCTCCGTCACGAATGGCATCACCGGGTGCAGCAGCTTCAGGATCACGTCCAGCACCCAGGCGGTGGTGGCGCGCGTCTCGTCCCGGGCGGCTTCGTCGTCGCCGGTCAGCAGCGGCTTGGCGAACTCCACGTACCAGTCGCAGAACTGGTTCCAGATGAACCGGTAGAGGCCGTTCGCCGTCTCGTCGAAGCCGCAGTCGGCCAGGGCGTCGGTCACCGCCTTGGCGGTGCGCGCCGTCTCCCCCACGATCCAGCGGTTCAGCGGGACCTTCACCTGGGCGGGATCGAAGCCGGCCGCCCGCGCGCAGCCGTTCATCTGGGCGAAGCGGGTGGCGTTCCACAGCTTGGTGCCGAAGTTGCGATAGCCCTCGATCCGCTGGCGGGAGAGCTTGATGTCGCGGGCCTGGCCGGACATCGCCGTCATGGTGAAGCGGAGCGCATCGGCGCCGTACTCGTCCACCAGCTCCAGGGGATCGAGCACATTGCCCTTGGATTTACTCATCTTCTTGCCTTCCGCGTCGCGGACCAGGGCGTTGATGAAGATGCGCTTGAAGGGGACGTCCCCCATGAAGTGGATGCCCTGCATCATCATCCGGGCGACCCAGAAGAAGATGATGTCGAAGCCGGTGATCAGGGTGTGGGTCGGGTAGAACCGCGCCACGTCCGAGGTCTTCTCCGGCCAGCCCAGGGTCGAGAACGGCCACAGCGCCGAGGAGAACCAGGTGTCGAGGACGTCCTCGTCCTGGCTCAGCGGCTCGTCCTTGCCGTAGTGCGCCCGGGCCGCGGCCTCGGCCTCCTGTTCCGTCTCCGCGACGAAGATCGCGCCGTCGGGACCGAACCAGGCCGGAATGCGATGGCCCCACCACAGCTGGCGCGAGATGCACCACGGCTGGATGTTCCGCATCCACTCGAAATAGGTCTTCTCCCAGTTCTTGGGCACGAAGACCGTGTCGCCCTGCTCCACCGCCTTGATCGCCGGCTGGGCCAGCACCTCTGCATTCACGTACCACTGGTCCGTGAGGTAGGGCTCGATCACCACCCCCGAGCGGTCGCCGTGTGGGACGACGTGGCGGGTCTTCTCGATCCCGCGCAGCAGGTCGGCGGCCTCGAAAGCCTCCACCACCTTCTTGCGGGCCACAAATCGGTCCAGGCCCGCATAGTCCGCCGGCGCACTGGTGTTGATGCGGCCGAAGTCGTCGAGGATGTTGATCTGCTCCAGGCCGTGGCGCTTGCCCACCTGGAAGTCGTTGAAGTCGTGCGCCGGCGTCACCTTCACCGCGCCGGAGCCCTTTTCCGGATCGGCGTACTCGTCGGCCACGATGGGGACCAGCCGGTCCACGATCGGCAGCCGCACCTTCTTTCCCACCAGGGCCTTGTAGCGCTCGTCGCTCGGATGCACCGCCACGCCGGTGTCGCCCAGCATGGTCTCCGGCCGCGTGGTCGCCACCACGATCTCTCCGGAGCCATCCTCGAGGGGATAGGCGAAATGCCAGAAGTGGCCGTCAACCTCGCGCTGCTCCACCTCCAGGTCGGAGATGGCGGTCTGGAAGTGCGGATCCCAGTTCACCAACCGCTTGTCGCGGTAGATGAGGTTTTCCTTGTAAAGCCCGACAAAAACTTTGCGAACGGCCGCCGACAGCCCCTCGTCCAGGGTGAACCGCTCACGGCTCCAGTCGCAAGATGCCCCCAGCCGGCGCAGCTGGTTGACGATGGTCCCGCCGGACTTGGCCTTCCACTCCCAGACCTTGGCCACGAAGGCGTCGCGGCCCATGTCGCGGCGCCCGACATTGCCCTCGGCGGCCAGCTGGCGCTCCACAACCATCTGGGTGGCGATGCCTGCGTGGTCGGTGCCCGGCAGCCATAGGGCCGCCTTGCCGCGCATCCGCTCGAAACGGATCAGCACGTCCTGCAGGGTGTTGTTCAGCGCGTGACCGATGTGCAGCGAGCCAGTGACGTTGGGCGGCGGGATGACGATGCTGAACGGCTCGGCCTTCGGATCGTCCGTGGGCGCGAACGCGCCTGAGTTTTCCCACGCCTCATAGAGGCGCGGCTCGGCGGTCTTGGGATCGAAGGTCTTTTCAAGCATGGCGGTCAGGCGTGATACACACCCGCCTCTCCCGGCGAAAGCCGTGATCGGACGTCAGGCGCCGTTCAGCGTCCGGCGCGGGCGATCCGCTCCACCTCGGCCTGCACCGCGGTCTGCACGATTCCAGCCAGGTTCTCGTCCAGCCACTGCTGCAGCATGGGCCGCAGGAGCTCGCGCACCACGTCCTCCAGGGTCCGGTCGCTTCGCGGCATGGCCAGCGAGGCTGACAGCTGGCCGAATGAGGCGGCGGCGGCGGTGGCCGCCCGGTCGCTCACCAGTCCGCCCACGACCGCCGCCACGGCGGGTGCGGCCGCGACTGCGGCGAGCACGGGCTCCACCCGCGGCGGCGGCGGCGGGGCCGGTTCGTCGTTCGAGAACACGTCGAGATCCCCCATGGTCTCCACCTTCTCTGTCAGCTCCAAGGCGTCGTCTTCCTCATCTGCAGCGGCTGCGGGCGGTGGTGGCGGAGCCTCCGGCTCCGGCGCGGGGGCGGCGGCTACGGGCGCCTCGATCGCGACTTCGGCGACCGGGGCTGCTGCGGGTTCCTCTGTTGCGGCTTCGGCCTCAGCCGCGGGCGCCGCGCCTTCCTCGGCGGGAGTCGCCGTATCGTCCTCGGAGATGATCCTCCGGATGGAGGCCAGGATCTCCTCCATCGTCGGTTCCTGGGAGGTCTGTTCGGACATGGGCCTGCTGCTTCACCAAGAGGGAAGAATCCGTAGATTCCAGCCTAGACGATTTTACGCTGAAGGGGAGACCGCTTCGGCGCAGAAAATGCGCCGGTCGATTATTTCGCCGACGGAGCAGAAACGGGGGCCGGCGGCGGGGTCAGGCCCGGTCCCACGGTCGGCTCCACGAGTTTCTCGGCGACCTTGGGCGTCAGCAGCGAATCGATGATGCCGATGGGCTCTTCCCAGGGCACCCAGCCCCAGGTCACCCGCAGGTTCCGGAAATTGCGCTTGGCGTCGTACTGCGGAACCGTCGGGATCAGGTTGCGGGCCTCCAGGCGGCCCATGGCGCCCAGCAGATTGACCGCCGATACGTACTCGTCCCGGCGCGCGGTGATCTGGCTGAGTTCGGCGGCGCGCAGTTCCTGCTCGGCGTTCAGCACGTCGATGGTGGTGCGCAGGCCGACCTGCTGTTCTTGGCGGGTGCCTTCGGCGGCGATTCGGGCGGCGCTCACCTGCTCGTCGCTGGAGAGGATGTTGGCCCGCGTGGCCACCAGCTGGTTCCACAGCTGGGTGACGCTCTGCAGCACCGTGCGGCGCTGGGTCTCGATCCCGATGCGGTCGGCGTTGTTGCGCTCTATGGACTGGCGGACGCGGGAGGTGATCACCCCACCGGCGAACAGCGGCACCGAGCCGCTGACCGTGGCGGTGACGCCGCGCGTGAACAGGTCGCGCTGCAACGGGTCGAGCGGCGGCTCCGGGATGGCCGGGCCGTTGAATCCATAGCTCACCTGGGCGCTGACGTTGGGCAGCCGCTCGGCGCGCGCGCCGGCCAGACGGGCCCGGCTGGCCTGGGCGGCGAACTCCTGGGCGCGCAGGCCCGGGTTGTTCTTCTCGGCGATCTCGAAGGCCGCGTCGGGATCGGTCGGAAGGAGATAGGCCAGCGACGGCTCGGGCTCCAATTGGCCGGGGTTCTGCCCGACCACCGCGGCGTAGGTAGCCCGGCTGATCGCCAGCTGGGCCTGGGCCGATTGCAGGGCCGATTCCGACTGCGCCAGCCTGGCCTGCGACTGGGCCACGTCGGTGCGGGTGATCTCGCCCACGTCGAACCGGGCCTGGGATTCCTCGAGCTGGCGCTTCAGCACGGCGACGTTGTCACGCCGGATGCGCAGGCCCTCCTCGTCGCGGCGGACATCCACATAGGCCTGCATGACGCTGGTCAGGATCTGGGCCTCGATGCGGCGCAGGTTCTCGCGCCCCTGGAGGATGTCGGCGTGCGCCGCCGAGACCGCCGCGCCGGTGCGGCCGCCGGTCCAGATCGGCTGGGAGAAGCTGAGGCCCACCCGGGCGGAGTTGCCCTCGATGATGCCCACCGTGGGATCAGGCACGCCGTCGCCGTTGCGGTCGACCGGGGCGCCGCGCGCCGCCAAGGGCGAGCGGTTCTCGGTATAGGTCGCGCTGGTGTTGAGGTTCAGCGTCGGCCGCCAGCCGGCGCGGGCCTGGACATAGCTTTCGTCGGTCACGCGCTGGTTGGCTCTCGCGGCCTGCAGGTTGGGATTGTTCTGGTAGGCGAGCGCGATGGCGTCGGCCATCGTCTCCGCGCCGGCGGGCGCCGCGACGGACGCGACGCAGGCCACGCCCAGAGTGGCGGCCAGCAGACGCCCACGCAGACTCATCGACATATCTTTCCCCGCTGAGAGGAGGACCAACGCCCCGCCCCTATAGGCTGAGCCGGACCGGCAAGGCCAGTAACCACGCCCACCTTCTCGCAGGTCCACGTTTCTCAAGCGTTTCACCTAAAGGGCGAAACCATGTTGCGCCTCGAAACCCGGCAGAACGGGCGGGGTTGCATCGAACAGCTCCCGGCGCCCGACGCCATCCTCGGCGCGCAGGCAAAGGCGCGCCTTGCCGACTGGACCGTCCCTCTCCACCAGGGCCAGGCGGCCGCCGACCTTGAGCACCCGCAGCCAGGCGTCCGGGGCGCGCGCCACCGCGCCCTCGCAGATGACGATGTCGTAATTCTCGCCGGGGACGGCGGTCAGGTCCTCGCCGTCATGCCGGGTCACGCTGACGCCC
>CANJKG010000104.1 GCA_947474775.1 Caulobacteraceae bacterium
CGGCATGGCGGCCCGCGCCGCCTACGCCATGGACGCGCTCAAGCGCTCCATGACCTGGGACGAGCAGGCCTTCGGACGCGAATACGACCTGGACCTGTTCATGATCGTGGCGGTGCGCGACTTCAACTTCGGGGCGATGGAGAACAAGGGGCTCAACGTCTTCAACTCCTCGCTCCTGCTGGCGGACCCGCAGACCGCCACGGACATGGACTTCGAGCGCATCGAGAGCGTCGTCGCCCACGAGTACTTCCACAACTGGACCGGCGACCGCATCACCTGTCGCGACTGGTTCCAGTTGTGCCTGAAGGAGGGCCTCACCGTCTTCCGCGACCAGAGCTTCTCTGGCGACATGCGCGGCCACGCCGTCCAGAGGATCAAGGACGTCAAGGCGCTCCGCGCCCGCCAGTTCGCCGAGGACCAGGGCCCGCTCGCCCACCCGGTGCGCCCGTCGGCCTATCTGAAGATCGACAACTTCTACACGGCCACCATCTACGAGAAGGGCGCGGAGGTGATCCGCATGCTGAGGATCCTCATCGGCGATGAGGCGTTCCGCGCCGGGATGGACCTCTATTTCGAACGCTGGGACGGCCACGCCACCACCGTCGAGGAGTTCATCCGCTGCTTCGCCGACGCGTCCGGCCGTGACCTCACCGACTTCTTCGCCTGGTATGAACAGGCCGGCACGCCGGCCGTCACCCTCGCCTCCCGCTACGACGAGGCCGCCCGCACCCTCGACCTGGAGCTGTCGCAGGCCACCGCGCCGACGCCCGGCCAACCCACCAAGCGGCCCCTGCCGATCCCGATGGTGGTGGGCCTCCTCGACGGTGAGGGCCGGCCCCAGGTCTTCCGGCGCGATGGCCGGTCCGGCGAGGAGACCCTCATCGTCCTCGACACGGCCCGGACAACGGTGCGCCTGGAGGGCGTGGAGAGCGTCCCGGTGGTCTCGGCCCTGCGCGGCTTCTCGGCCCCGGTGACCCTGGCCACCGACGCTGGGCTGTTGGACCGCTACGTCCAGCTCGCCGCAGACCCCGACCTGTTCAACCGCTGGGAGGCCGGCCAGGAGCTGGCCCGCGCCCTGATCCTCGGCCGCGCGGAGGGCCGTCCCGACGACGTGGGCGAGGAACGCTTCGCCGAGGCCATGGGCCGCTCCCTGTCCGACCTGGCCGCCGAGCCCGCCTTCAAGGCCCTGATGCTGGCCCTGCCCTCCGAGCCCGACCTGGCCCTGGCCATGCGCCCCGCCGACCCGGCCGCCCTGCACGAGGCCCGCGAGGCCCTGCGCCTGCGCCTGGCCCTGCACCTCGACGACGACCTGCGGCGCCTGCACACCGGCCTGCAGGACCTGGGCGAGTACGCCCCCGACGCCGCCGGCGCCGGCCGCCGCGCCCTGCGCAACGCCGCCCTCGAGCTGATGACCGCCAATCCCCGCAGCGAGGTCGCCGACATCGCCGACGGCCACTACCGCGCCGCCATCAACATGACGGACCTGATGGGGGGCCTGTCGGCCCTGATGCTGATTGGCGGCGAGCCCTACGAACAGGCGCTCACCGACTTCTACCAGCGCTGGAAGTCCGAGCCCCTGGTGATCGACAAGTGGTTCGCCCTGCAGGCCCGCGACGCGAACGAGACCGCCCTGGGCCGCGTCATCGGGCTAACCGCCCATCCGGCCTTCGACCCGCGCACCCCCAACCGCCTGCGCGCGCTGGTCTCCACCTTCGCCAACTTCAATCCCGTCCGCTTCCACGACCCCAGCGGCGCGGGCTACCGCTTCCTGGCCGACCAGATCCTGGCGGTGGACGCCTACAACCCCATGACCGCCGCCCGCCTGGTCGATCCCCTGGGCGGCTGGCGGCGCTACACGCCCGCACTGGGCGGCCTCATGCAAGCCCAGCTCCGCCGCATCCACGAGACCGCCGGCCTTTCGAAGAACGTGCTGGAGCTGGCCGGCCGGGCCCTCGCGGAGGAACCCTCGGGTTGATTACCGCGCGGTAACTACATCCGGCCATCCTGGAGGGTGCCGCCCGCTCGGATCGTCTGGGTGTGAGCGTGGCGCAGCACCGTCCTTCGGACGCTGGGGAGCCGATCCGCCTTTGGCCAGACGCAACGGCGCAGGCAGCACCGACCCGCCGCGTGAGCCCCCCCAGGGCGGGGCGGCCATGCGCGCGCGCATGCCGGCCTCGGCCATCTCCCGCATCGCCATCGGCGTCGCCCTCCTGCTGCTGGCGTCATACGGCGTCGCGGCCCTGCGCCGCGCGGGCAGCATGGAGGAGCTCCTGTGGATGGCCACGCCCCTGGCCATTTCCGCCGGCCTCTCCCTGCTGCTGATGGCCGAGAGCGTGCGCGTGAACCGGGCCCGGCGCGCCCACGCCGACCAGGAGCAGCGCTTCCGGATGGCCGTCGAGGCCGCCCGCTGCGGCATCTGGGAATGGGACCTGGCCGCCGACCGCATCTACATGTCCGAGGTCACCGCCGCCCTGTTCGGCTGGGCCGGCGGCGTCGTCGACGGCCAGCAGGTGCTGGACCGCGTCTCTCCCGGCCACCGCGACGACCTGCGCGAGGCGCTCTCCACCGTCGCCCTCTACGGCGGCTTCGATGTTTCCTTCCGCGTGCCCAGCCTCACCGGCGGCCGGCCGGTGTGGATCGACGCCCGTGGCCGCGGCTTCGGCCAGTCGCCGGAGGGCGGCTACGCCCGCATCATCGGCGTTGCCCTCGACGTCACCGAGGAACGCCTCGCCCAGGCCCGCGCCCAGTCCGCCGAGACCCGGCTGCGCGACGCCATCGAGAGTGTCTCCGAGGCCTTCGTGCTCTGGGACCGCCTGGGCCGGCTGGTGATGTGCAACTCAAACTACCGCAGCTTCTTCCGCCTCGCCCCGGATGTGCTGAAGCCCGGCGCGGCGCGCGCCACCATCGAGCAGCTGGCCAGCCTCGCCATCCGCCGCGAGCTGGCCTCCGGGACCGGTCCCCACGGCGTGCGCGAGGCCGAGCTCACCGGCGGCCGCTGGGTGCAGATCTCGGAGCGCCAGACCGCCGAGGGCGGCCTGGTGGTCACCGCCGCCGACATCACCGCGCTGAAGACCCAGGAGGAGGCCCGCCGGCTCAACGAGGAGCAGCTGCGCAGCGCCGTCGCCAACCTGGAGGCCAGCCAGGCCCAGCTCTCCGAACTGGCCCGCAAGTACGAAGCCGAGAAGGTCCGCGCCAAGGGCGCCAACCGCGCCAAGAGCGAGTTCCTGGCCAACATGAGCCACGAACTGCGCACCCCGCTCAACGCCATCAACGGCTTCTCCGAGATCATGATGGGCGAGATGTACGGCCCCCTCGGCGACCACCGCTACAGGGACTACGCCCGCGACATCCTCTCCTCCGGCCAGCACCTGCTGGCGGTGATCAACGACATCCTCGACATGTCCAAGATCGAGGCCGGCAAGATGACGCTCCGCTTCGAGCACATCTCCCTGGACGAGGTGTCCGAGGACGCCGTCCGCCTGGTGCGCAACCGCGCCGAGAGCGCCGGCCTGGTCCTCACCCGCCAGTTCGGCGACCATCTGCCCGAGGTCGAGGCCGACTACCGGGCGGTCAAGCAGGTGCTGCTCAACCTGCTCTCCAACGCCGTCAAGTTCACCCCCCGCGGCGGCCGCGTCACCGTCTCCGCCGACCTGCACCACGGACCGCGCGGCGACTGCGTCCGGGTCAGTATCCACGATACCGGCATCGGCATCTCGCCGGCCGACCTGGAGCGCCTGGCCCGGCCCTTCGAGCAGATCGAGACCCAGCAGGCCAAGACCCAGCAGGGCACCGGCCTCGGCCTCGCCCTCACCAAGTCCCTGGTGGAGATGCACGGCGGCGAGCTCGACCTCACCAGCGCGCCGGGCCGCGGCACCACCGCCCGCTTCTCCCTGCCGGTCAGCCAGACCGCCGTGGCGCCCCAGTCGGGCCCGCTGGATCAGCCCTCCAGGATCGCCATATAGGCCCCGCGCGCCGCCGTCCGCGCCCGCTCCAGGGCCGGACGCAGCCGCCGGAAGTCGCGCACCCCGCTGGCCCGGGCGAGCAGCGCCTGGAACGCCTTCGGCTCGCCGCCGGGATCGGCCCCATCATCCAGCGCCACCTTCAGCAGCTGGGTCAGGTTCTGCTGCAACCGCCAGGCCTCCTGCAGCGCCGCCGCCGGCTCGTCCGCCACCATCCCGGCCGCCCGCAGCGCTTCCAGCGCCAAGGAGGTGTTGGGCCGCAGCGGCCCCCCGTCGGCCGCATGCACGAGCTGCAGGAACTGGGCGGCGAACTCGATGTCCACCAACCCGCCGGGTGACAACTTCAGGTCCCACTCCCCCTTCGGCGGCCGTTCCTTCTCCAGCAGCGTGCGCATCTCACGCACGTCCTTGGCGGTGCGCTTCCGGTCCCGCGGCCGGCGCAGCGCGCCCTCGATCGCCCCCGTCGCGTCCGCCGCGAAGCCCGCCGACGAGGCCCACACCACCCGCGCCCGGGTCATGGCCAGCAGCTCCCATGTCTCCGCCTCGGCCCGGTAGTAGTCCTCGAACGCCGCGAAGCTTACCGCCACCGGCCCCTTGGTGCCGGAGGGCCGAAGCTGCATGTCCACCTCATAGAGCCCGCCCTCCGCGGTCTGGCTGGACAGGGCCGCGATCAGCCGCTGGGTGAACCGGCCGTAGAAGGTCTCCGCCCCCCAGGACTTGAGGCTCGACATGCCGACGGGATCCTCGGACCGGTAGAGCGTCATCAGGTCCAGGTCCGACGTCGCGCTCATTTCGCGGCCGCCGCACTTGCCCAGCGCCACCACCGCCACTTCGCCGGGGAAAGCGCCCCCCAGCCGCACGGTCTCCGCCAGCGCAGCCGGCGCCAGGGCCCCGATGCACAGGTCGGCCAGGTCGGCGAAGGCGCGGCCCGCCGTCTCCGCGCTGGCCGACCCGCTCATCACCTGCACGCCCACCCGGAACGCCTGTTCGCGATGCGCCCGGCGCACGGCGTCCATGATCGCCTCGAAGCTGTCGGCCTGCGCCACCGCGCGGTCCATCACCGCCCCCTCTGTCACAAGGGAGGCCTCCAGCTCGATCTCTTCGAAAAAGGCGGTGTCCAGCATGGCGTCGATGGCCGCCGGCCGCCTCGCCAGCGTCGCCGCCAGCCGGGGCGCGAAGGCCATCACCTGCACCACCAGCTCGAACAGCTTCGGCTGGGCCAGGAACAGCGACTGCAGCTGCACCCCCGACGACAGCCGGCTGAAGAAGTCCGCGAACCGGTTGAACGCCGCATCCGACGCCCCCGTCGCCTGCGCGGCCTCCAGCAGCCTGGGCGCCAGCCGGGTGAACAACTCCCGGCCCCGCTCTGTCCGCGTCGCCGCGCTGTGGCCGTGGTGCCAGGCGCGGATGGTCTGCGACACCCGCGCCGGATTGGAAAACCGCATCCGCGAGAGCGTCGCCAGGGTCTCCGGGTCGTCGTCCACCCCGGTGAACACCAGGCTCCCGAACCGCGACGAGAGCGCCTCCTCCTGCGGGAAGAGCTCGCCATAGCGGGCGTTCACCGCCTTCAGCGTCCGCGTCACCGCCGCGTCGAAACTGCGCAGCCGCTCGTAGCCGGATAGCGCCGCCACCTTGCGCCGCTCGTTGTCGGACTCCGGCAGCTTGTGGGTCTGCTCGTCAGCCAGCATCTGGATGCGGTGCTCGATGGCCCGCAGCGTCCGGTATTCCTGCGCCAGCTCCGCCGCCGCACCCGACTCCACATGCCCGGCCTTCGACAGCGCCTCCAGTGCGTCCAGGGTGCGGCGGCTGCGCAGCTCCGGATTGCGTCCCCCCAGGATCAGCTGCTGGGTCTGGACGTAGAACTCGATCTCACGGATGCCGCCGCGCCCCAGCTTGACGTCGACCCCCTTGGCCGAGACCCGCTCGTCCACCTTGTGGGCGTGGATCTGGCGCTTGATCGAATGGATGTCGGCGATGGCCGCGAAGTCCAGGTTGCGGCGCCAGACGAAGGCCTGCATTTCGTCTAGGAACGCCTTGGCCGCCACGAAGTCCCCGGCGCAGGCGCGGGCCTTGATGAACGCCGCCCGCTCCCAGTTCTGGCCCACGGACTCATAGTATTCGAACGCCGCGGCCACCGGCGCCGCCGGCGGCGTCGACGACGGGTCGGGCCGCAGCCTCAGGTCCATGCGGAAGACGTAGCCGTCCGCCGTCCGCGCCTGCATCAGCTCCACAACCCGCTGGGTCAGGCGGATGGCTAAGGCCGCCGGCTCCACCCCCTCGGCCAACGGCATCTTCTCCGGCTCGTAGAACACCGAGACGTCGATATCGCTGGAGTAGTTGAGCTCGAACGCCCCCTGCTTGCCCATGGCGATGCAGAACCAGCCCGGGACCGGCCCCGCCTCGCCCGTCCCCACCCGCGTCAGCCGCCCCGCCGCCAGCTCCTCCCGCGCCGCCACCGCCACCGACGCCGCCACGGCCGCATCCGCGAACCGGGTCAGCGCCCCGGTCACCGCGTCCAGGTCCCAGACGCCGCCCAGGTCCGCCAGCGCCGTCAGCAGGTGCAGTTCCGCCTTCAGCCGCCTCAGCGCCGCGGGCGCCGCCACCAGCTCGCCGTCGGCGACGGCCACCGTGGCCGCCACGATCGCCTCGACCCGCACTTCAGGATCATCCGCCAGCAACCCCGCCAGCCGCTCCGGGTCTCGCCGCGCCAGCCCCGCCAGATACGACGACGCCCCGAACACCGGCGCCAGCGCCGGCCAGGCCACATCGCCCACAACCGCCTGCACCCGCGCGGCGGCCTTATCGTCGAGCACCGGCCCGCAGGGCGTCAGAAGGTCGGCGAGCCGCGTCATGGTCCGCGAACTTGGCGTGAACTCCCGCCCCTGACCAGACCTCAACTGTCATCCCGGTTGCGCTCAGCGAAGACCGGGACCCACTTCGACGATCAGGATGCACATGTCCCAACCCCCGCCGGAAAGCGCGCCTCAGCCGGCGAGCTTCAGCGGCAGGAACTGGTTGCGGCCCTGACGATAGACCCCGATCATCACGCTGGTCCGGCCGGCCTTCTTGGCCGCGTCCACCGCCGCCGCCACATCCGCCGCCGCGCCCACCTGGCGGTCGCCCGCCCGGAAGATCACGTCGCCGCGGCGCAGGCCCTTCTGGCCCGCGTCGGAGGACTGGTCGACCGAGGTCACAACCGCGCCGCTCACGGTCGGCGGCAGGTTGAGGCCGCGCCGCGCCGCTTCGTCGATCGGCGCCAGGCTGAGGCCCAGCACCGGGGCTGTGGCCGAGGGCGGCGCGCCGGCCCCGGGGCCGGGGGCGCCGGGGATATTGCCGTTTGCGGCCAGTTCGCGATTGGACGGCCTGACGCCCGAAGCGATCGACACGGTCCGGCGGCGGCCGTCGCGAATGACCTCCAGCCGCAGCACGTCGCCCGGCTTGGCGCGCGCCACTTCGCGGGTCAGTTCGGTGGGCGTCTTCACGCCCTTGCCGTTCACCGAGATCACCAGGTCGCCAGGCTGCAGGCCGGCCTTCTGGGACGGGCCGCCGGGCACCAGGTCGTTGACCATGGCGCCCTTCTGCTCGCCCAGCCCTTGCGCCTCGGCCATCTCCGCCGTGAACGGCTGGATGGTGGCGCCGATGTAGCCGCGGCTGATCTTGGTCCCGGCCATCAGCTGCTTGGTGACCGAGTCGGCGATCTCAGCGGGGATGGCGAAGCCGATGCCCACCGAGCCGCCCGAGGGCGAATAGATGGCGCTGTTGACCCCGATCACCCGGCCATAGATGTCGAAGGTCGGGCCGCCCGAGTTGCCCCGGTTGATGGGCGCGTCGATCTGGATGAAGTCCACGAAGGTCTCGCCGATGTCGCGGCCATAGGCCGAGACGATGCCGGCGGTGGCGGTGCCGCCCAGGCCGAACGGGTTGCCGAGCGTGATCACCCAGTCGCCCACGCGCGGCTTGCCGGCGTTCTCGAAGTTCACGAACGGGAAGGGCCCGGTCCCCTTGACCTTGAGCACGGCCAGGTCGGTGCCCTCGTCGCGGCCGACGATCTCGGCCTCCAGCTCGCGCTCGTCCTTCAGCACCACCTTGATGCTCTCGGCGTTCTCCACCACGTGGTTGTTGGTGACCACATAGCCGTCGGCCGAGATGAAGAAACCCGAGCCCGCCGACTGCTGCGACGGCAACCTCGGCTGGCCCCGTTCGGTGCGGCCGCCGCTCGGGGGGCCTGCGCCCGGTGCGCCCGGCGCGCCCTGCTCGTCGTCGTCCTCGCCGGCGCCGGGTCCCGGGCCGAACGGGAAGTTCTCGAAGCCGGGGATGCGGCGCAGCGCATTGGACTGAGCGCGGCTGGTCACATTGATCGACACCACCGCGGGCGACACCTGGTCGACGATGTCGGCGAACGACATCGGCGCGCCGGGCGGCGGCGCGAAGATCGGCGCGGTCGAGGTACGGATCAGCTGCGGCCGCTGGTCGTCCGCATGGGCGAGCGGCAATCGCATCCCGGCGCCCGCCACGGCGGCGGCCATCACGCCCGCGCCGGCGATCGCGCCCAGGAGGTAACCGTTCTTCTTCGAGGTCATCAGCATTTTCCTTGTGCGCCCGACGCCAGGTTCAGGGCGCTTGTCGACGTGGGCTCGATGCACGACAGCACACCGCCCCTCAAGTTACGTTTAGGTCACCCTCGGTTCAGCATCACGTCCGATGTGCGGCGCAAAAATGTCAGCTCTCCCGGCTATCGCCTTCTGAAAGCCCACGCAACCGATCGGTTTCCGCCGCCGACAAGCCAGGGCCAGGGCCAGGGCGAACGCGCCGATCTCGGCGATCACGTGCCGCCGCCGCCCGCCGGGGCGGCATAGGCCGCAGGCTCCCCATCGCCGCGCCACTCGCCCTGTTCCTTCAGCGCCTTGGTCAGTTCCCGGGGCATGTACTTCTCGTCGTGCTTGGCCAGCACCTGCTTGGCCTCGAACACACCGTCCTTGCGGTACGACCCCGTGGCCACGATCCCCTGCCCTTCGCGGAACAGGTCCGGCAGGTCGCCTTGGAACACCACCTTGTCCTGCGCCCGCTGGTCACCCACCACGAACTCCACCATCCCGTCCGGATGCTTGACCACAGACCCCATGGCCACCAGCCCGCCCAGCTGCAGGGTGCGTCCCGCCGGTGGGTTCGCCGCCGCCGCCTGCGACGGCGTATAGAAGAACGAGATCGAGTCCCGCAGGCCCCAGAGCGTCAGCCCCACCGCCAGCCCCAGGATCGGCGCGATCGCCGCCACCAGGGTCAGCCGGCGACGCGCCTTGCGTGATTTCGGCAGCCAGCTCATCGGCCTTCCTCCTTCGCCATCGGCGCCGCCCGCGCCGCCTCGTCCAGCGCCTGCAGCAGCTTGCCGTCCGCCTCGGCCGGCCACTCGCGCATCGCCTGGCGCAGCACCGCGGCCATCTGCGGCGCCGTCGGTCCCATGGGACCGGCCGCCCGCCATTCTTCCAGTCGCCCCGCATAGGGCTTGTCCGCTACGCCCGGCGCGGCTGCGGCCACCGCCAGCACGCCCTTGCGGCCGCCCGCGGTCGCCCAGGGCTGGACCGGCGCATCGGCCGCGCTCAGCTGCCGGCGATAGACCTCAGGGGTGGCGTCAGCCTCCCCGGCGCCGGCCGCGGCTTTCGCGGCGCGCATGAGGATCAGGCCGGCCGCGGCGGGCGAAAGGAGTGTTGCTGCGACCCAGAAAGCGAACATGCCGCCGCGATGTAGCCGAAAGCTTGTGGCAGCACGAGGGCGTCAGAGCCCCCCTCACCAAAGAAGCGGACCCCGTCGGGCCGGCGTCTAGCGCGCCAGGACCGCCGATCCGTCAGGATTGAAGGCGGCCGCCGCCCGCCGCCGGATGATGTCGGCCGACTTCTGGTCCCGCAGCGGGGCGGTGAAATCGGCCAGAATCCCCAGCATGGCCTTGGCGTTGGCCGGCTGCGCCACCTCGCCGGCGCGCAGGTCGTCCAGAACGTCGTCCAGGTACTGGTCGATCTGGGCGGTGAGCTTCTCGATGGTCTTCACCCGCGCCGCGGCGAAGCCACCGGAGTTCACGCTGGTGCGCACCGCCTCCACGAAGACCAGGAGGTTGAGCGCCCGCGACGCGGCCAGCGGCTCCGGCGGAGCCGCCAGGTTGGGTGTCTGCCGGCGGCTCTTGTTGCCCTTGCCCATATGCGTCGGCAGCACCGCCGTCACCGCGTGATCAGCCTCCCGCAGCCGCCTCTCCACCGCCGACGCCAGCGCCGCCCGCTGCATGTGGACCTGCTTGCCCCAGCCGTGCTCGCGGTTGAGGTCGATGTATTCCTCGATCTCCACCATCTGGCGGGTGGCCAGGTCGACCACCTTGCCCATCTCGCGCGCCGCCTCGGCGCCGGCCTGCGGGTCGAAGGCGGCCAGCTTGGCCAGGCCCGCGTCGATCTCGGCGATCACCCGCTCCCCGAACCCGGCCAGCTCCGAATCGGCCATGTAGCGCTCGTTGGGCTTGTCCATCACCGCCGAGATCAGCCGCAGCACCATCCACGGCTGCGGCAGCTGGGCGGCCAGCATCTCGAAGAACGGCTTGCCGGCCTCCTCGGCGATCTCGGTGGCGTCATTGTAGGCGACCCGGGCGGCGGCGGCGGTGTCGTTGTCCATGTGGCCGATCCAGTGCGTGGCCCGCGCGATCACCCCGCGCATCACCGGCGTCAGCTCCAGGCAGGTGGTGAACACCA